>CAZREL010000065.1:0-2872 GCA_964599385.1 uncultured Gammaproteobacteria bacterium | reverse complement strand
TTCACAGTACCGACGAGCAAACCGCAGCCATGCGTTAAGGTGCAGTGGATCGTTCCTGCTATGAGAGTAAAGGTCTGCGGAAAACAGGTTCTTCTGCAGTCAAGCACCGGCCTGTGCCAGAGTGCAGAACAGATCCCTCAGGGGCCGCCAAATATTGTATCAACTCAGGCAAAAGTGAAGGGAACATAATGCAGATAGATTACCCGTATCACATAAATAGCAATGGAAAGACGGCAGACACTGATGACGATGATCACATCCGTGACCTGATCGAGCAGGTACTCTTCACGTCTCCTGGAGAACGTGTCAACCGTCCTGCATTTGGCACAGGCTTGCTGCAGCAGGTGTTTGCACCTAACAGTGATGAACTGGCCATAGCTGTTAAGTTCATGGTTCAGAGTTCACTACAGCAGTGGCTAGGTGACCTGATACAGGTTGAAGGTGTCGATGTGGAGAATCTCGATAGTACGCTCCAGGTAACCGTGCAGTACGTTGTCCGCCGCAATCAGCAGCGTATGATCAGCCAGTTCGCAAGAGAGGTATGATATGGGAGAGCGTTACCAGTGTAAGAACCAGATGAGGAAATTGCTTGTTCGAAGAGCGAGCGAGAATGATCTTCTACTCAACGGCATTGATTATCTCGAGGTTGATAATACTGATAAGTCAAACAGAAAAATAGTGATATACTTTATTAACGACCTTGACCTGCCGGATCTAAAAGAAAGCGATATATCCATATCAGGTACTTCAAAAGTTGACTTTCGCATACACTCAGTAAATAGTAATGTTCTTACGCTCATATATTCGCCTCCTGTCGATTTTTCCATCTATACGCTCCGTTTGATCTGCTCGCTGGTCGATTCCGATCCATCCAAGCACTTTGATCCTCAATTATCAGAAATAGATTTCTCTTTCAAGATCGACTGTCTCAATGAGTTTGATTGCAGTTTTTCTGAAGCTTGCCCTGCTGAAAAGTTGCCTGTACCTCAGATAGATTATTTGGCCAGGGATTATGCCAGCTTCCGTCGCCTGATGCTGGATAGGCTATCCCTTGTATCACCTGAATGGAAAGAACGAAACCCCGCTGATATTGGCATAATGCTTGTGGAACTTGTCGCATATGTAGCTGACCAGTTGAGTTACTATCAGGATGCTGTTGCAACCGAAGCGTATCTCGGGACTGCTCGCAAGAGGACTTCAATACGTCGCCACTCACGCTTGCTCGACTATAGAATGCATGACGGGTGCAATGCACGCGCATGGGTACAGGTTTGTATTGCTGATGACGTTAATGGCGAAGTATGCATCGAAAAGGGAACTCCATTGCTTTCGCAGGCGGTTAATGAAGAACCTGTCGTATTCGAAACAATGCACAATGCAACGCTGTATAAAGCGCATAACAGGATACTGTTTTATACCTGGCAAGACGGACAATGCTGCCTGCCAGAGGGCGCAACCAGAGCTACTCTAGTTAATGGAAACGGAGAACTGAACCTTGAGATAGGAGATATTCTTGTTTTTAAAGAGGAAAGAGACCCAAACACGGGCAGGACGGAAGATGCTGACACATCACACCGACATGCTGTAAGGCTGACGAACGTCCTGTACAAGAACAGTAACGATGAACTTATTTACGACCCTCTTTTCCCAGATAGGAAGATCATGGAGGTAGAGTGGTCCCAGGAAGATTCACTGCCTTTTCCTCTCTGCCTCTGGGAAGTTGACAGTGATGAAGACGATACGATCAAAAAACCTGTCAGTGTAGCTCTCGGGAACATTATCCTGGCTGACCATGGCAAAACCATTGTCGAGAAAGTTACCATTGATAAGAGTGGTACAGTATGTTTAAAAGAAAGCCCGGTCACACAGCAGGGACAGGTCCGTAACAGCAGGGGAGAATTAGTATCCTTTGACACCGAAAAGTCAGCTATTTCTGCCATCGTTTGGAATATGGACGATGTCAGGCCATCTATTGAGCTTATCGACAGTTCAGGCCTTGTTTGGGAGCCACAAAGTGACTTGATCGAAAGCGGTAGGTTCTCGCGGAACTTCGTTCTGGAGACGGAAGAGGATGGTACGGCTTATATACGCTTCGGCGACGACGTACTTGGGAAGCGCCCCGAAATAGGATCAGAAATGATCGCCCGGTATAGAGTAGGAAACGGGAGGGTGGGTAACCTTGGCCCGGGCACGATTGTAAATGTGGGCGTAAAAGATAGCAGAATCGTAGGGGCCTGCAATCCTATAGCTGCTACTCGTGGTACTGACCCTGAACCCATGGAGACGGCGCGTCTTAACGCCCCACAGGCGTTTAAAGTCCAGGAGCGCGCAGTGACTGAAGACGATTATGCAAGAATTGCCGAACGCCATCCTGAAGTGCAGAAAGCTGTAGCTACGCTGCGCTGGACAGGAAGCTGGCATACGATGTATGTAACCATTGATCGCGAAGGTGGAGCTGAAGTGGACGAGCCGTTTAAAAAAGATCTTATTACTTTCATGGAATGTTACCGGCTCACAGGGCATGACCTGGAGGTCTGCTCTCCAAGTTTTGTACCTCTGGATATAAGCATGGATATATGCGTAGCTCCAGGTTATATAAAATCCAATGTTAAGAAAACATTGCTCAATGCGTTTAGCAACGCTGATTTCCCTGATGGAACCAGAGGCTTTTTCCATCCTGATAATTTCACTTTTGGTCAGCCTATCTATCTCAGCCAGCTTATCTCAACAGCGATGAAGGCGTCTGGCGTTTCCCGGGTAAAAGTGACGAGGTTCCAGCGCTGGAAGGAACCTGAGGACGGTGAGATTGATAGAGGATGCATGATCCTGGACCGCCTGGAAATAGCGCGGCTGGATGACGATCCCGATAAAC
>CAZREL010000064.1:0-2946 GCA_964599385.1 uncultured Gammaproteobacteria bacterium | reverse complement strand
AACCGGTGACCTTCTCCTTACCATGGAGATGCTCTACCAGCTGAGCTACAACGGCTTGTCTTCCAAAGCTCGAATTTCCTCTAACCAAGCTTGCAGCTTGTTATTTTCGGGATTAATAGCAACCATTTTCTCGAAAAACCTATCCGCCGCTTCTTTATCTTTTCTCATTATACTTAAATCCAAAATTAAATCAAGATAACGAGGATTATTCGGTTCGCGATCCAAAGCTTGGCTAATATCTTCAAAAGCAGTATCCAGTTTATCGGAATCAATTCCGACTAAAGCCAATGAAAAATAAATCTCTGCCTCGCTTATGGCGTCGTCGTCATCGCCCCCCTTCTTTTTAACGGCAATTTTTAAAGCATGACGCAGAGTTTGAGCGGATTCAACCCATTTTTTTTCATCACGATATAGTTTCCCAAGTTCGTAGAAAGCGCGTAAGTTCTTCTGATCAAGGGAAATAATTTCCAATAATTTTTCTTCCGCCAAATCAACGTCGCCTTTCTTCTCGGCATCTTCTGCGGCCACTGAAAGTTCGCGAATCATTTTATTCTTTTCCGACCAAGATATCCTCTTTTGTTTAACATGAGCGGCTTTAATTTTCTTTAAGTTCTTCTCGGAAGAACTAAGAAGCTTTTTAAATCCGCCACTTATAAAATTCCAGAGACCGGACATGAATAAAGATATTTTACCAAGATCTCTATCGACTCTTTTTTTAATAATTTCTTTTTTAAAAGATGCTTCTTTCTCGCCGGGAATATTTTCTACGTTAAGAATTGCCAAAACGGGAAATTTTCTGGATAAAATAAAAATTATAACAATCAAGGATAATAATCCTAAAGCAAGAAAAAAATAAAACATAATTTAAAAATTATAAAAACAAAGCGGCAAATTCATCAGCTTCCAAGCTGGCCCCGCCAACCAATAAACCGCTTAGATTTCTTTTTTTCAAATAGGTTTTGGCATTGCCGGAGTTAACACTACCGCCATATAGAACAGAAATTTTTTTACCAAGCAAATCAGATGCGGTTCGGGAAATTTTCTCTGCCATTACATCAGCCTCGTCTGCTCCCATCGGCTTATCGGCGCCAATCGCCCAAATTGGCTCGTAGGCTATAAGCAAATCATCTTTTCTTTTCAAGGGCAAATCTGATAAAGATTCTTTAAGCTGAGCATGAATAAAATTCCAAGTATCACCTTTTTTCCGACAAGCAGCGCTTTCTCCAACACATAAAATAACTTTTAAACCGGCTAAAAGCGCTGATTTGATTTTTAAATTTATCATTTTCGAGCTTTCTTTTTGAACTTCTCGACGTTCACTGTGCCCAAGAATAACATAGGAGGCGCCGGCTTCTTTTAAGTTTAAAGCAGAAACTTCTCCCGTGCTTGATGAATTTAAATTAATAGCACAATCCTGCCCCCCGATTGAAATTTTTGAATTTTTTAACAAGGCGGAAGTAAGAGGCAAGCTCAAAAAATCTGGGCAAATAATAATATCATTCTTCGTTTTATTTAATTTTGAATCAATTTTTTTTGCCAAAGCCAGGCTCTCGGAAATAGAAAGACGCATTTTCCAATTAGCAATAATAATCTTTGACATATATTTTAATTTTTTTAAAAAATAAAAATCTTAAGACTGGGGTGTTTGCGTTTTCGCCCAAGCCACTGTTCTGGATATCCCTTCTTCAAGAGCAACTTGCGGTTCAAAATCTAAAATCTCTTTGGCTAAGACATTGCTCAAACAACTCCTTCTCTGCTCTCCGAGCTTAGCCGACCTTTCTTCAACCTCTATCTCATGTCCCAAGGCAGAAGACAAAGCATTCCTAACATCCAATAAACTCGATTCGCGGCCGAAAGAAATATTTATTTCCCCTTGATAAGTTTTTTCCATTGCTTTTACCAAGCCATCAACTACGTCATCAACATAAACGAAGTCCCTGGTCTGCTTACCGTCGCCATATTGAAAACTGACTCTTCCGTTAACGGCATTATCAGTAAAAATTGCAATCACACCGGCTTCCCCTCCCTTAAATTGGCGCGGTCCGTAAACATTGGAAAATCTTAAAACAGTATAATCAAGATTATAAGCATGAAAATAGCAATTTAAATATTTTTCAAAAGTTAATTTGTGAATACCATAAAAAGACAAAGGGTAAGTCGGCCACTTCTCGGTTGTCGGAATCTCTTCCGCTTCCCCGTAAATAGCTCCGCCAGTTGAAGCAAAAATTATTTTTTTTACTCCATTAATCCTTGAAGCTTCAAGAACATTAAAACCGCCTTCAATATTTATTCTCGCATCATTCATTGGATTGCTCATCGATTTTGGAACTTCAATTTGAGCTGCCAAATGATAGACATATTCCGGTTTTTCTTTGGCAAAAACATCGGCTAAAGCCGGTGTGGCGATATCAAGCTTATAAAAAGCCGCCGCCGGATTTAAATAAGCTTCCAAACCGGAAGACAAATCATCGACAATTATCAGCTGATGTCCGTCGGCAACAAGTTTATCAACTAAATTCGAACCGATAAAACCGGCGCCACCGGTAACAAGTATCTTTGACATAAATAATCTTATTATTCATCTAATAATAAGATTTTAGCATTATTTCGGCTTTTAAAAAAGTCCGGTTGTTTTATTAAAAATAATACGCAATATAAGCCAAAAAATGTCAATTAAAACGCCTTGCCTTGGGCTTTTTTTTCTGCTAAAATATATAAAGATAACTAATGAAATCGGCCCGAAAATATTCGGCTTTTATTTTTTTTATGACTACAGAAAAAGACAAGAAAAACAGCAGTTACGGAGCGGATCAAATTACCGTTCTGGAAGGCTTGGACCCGGTGCGCAAGCGTCCGGGCATGTATATCGGTTCAACTTCAGCTGCCGGTTTACACCATTTAATTTGGGAAGTGGCTGACAACTGCATCGACGAAGCGATGGCCGGT
>CAZREL010000063.1:0-2957 GCA_964599385.1 uncultured Gammaproteobacteria bacterium | reverse complement strand
TATAATGATTTGGTAAGACTTATATCTCTAATAGCAGCTATTATATTTTTATTACTAATAATAGTTCGCAATTTTGAAAAAATTTATAAATTTATCATTAAAGAACTTAGATTATGAATAATTTAGAAACGCTAAAAACGCTAATTAATGCAAAAAGTAGGCATATGAGCCCAAAAGAAAAGCTAAAATTAAAGTTCGATTTAATCAGGCTTGATAAGGCTTACAAAGAAAATAATATAACTCTGGCTTACAGTCTAGAACAAAAAATGTATAATAAACTAAATAATACTAATTACTAATAATTAAAAAAATGAGAGTAAAAATAGAAATCAGAACTTTACAAGATAACGAAATTAAAATCATTTCAAATTGTTATATAGACAATATTGATGATTATATGGAGGGTTTTATACACGCTTATAAGATGCAAAGAAAGCACTTTAAGATTTTGGTTACTAATCAGGATTCAAAAGAAATAATACTGAATTATTGTAGTAATAGTCCTCTTTGATTTAGTGAGTATGATATATTTTACAGTTTAAAAATAATAATTTTAAAATATAAGATTATGAAAACTTATAAAATTAATATAGATTTTTGGAAATTAAAATACACAATTGTGATTTTTGAAAACAATATAGAAGTTGAGCACTCATTCTGTAATAAAAAGCAGATGCATGATTTTGCTTTCAGTTTGATGAAGCAAGGATATAAACGCGTACTTAATTAATTAATAAAAGGAGATAAAGAGCTATGAGTATAATAATTATAGTGGGGATGATAATACTTTGTCTAACCGGGGAAATCTTTAAAATTAAGTAATAGTAGCAATTAACTTGGTAATAGGCTTAATTAATTTGTTGCAATCGGTAACTTATTTTAATATTTATTAATAAAGAGTAATGATATGAAAAAATTTATATCTTGGAGAAGAGTCAGCACAAAAAGACAAGGGATCTCAGGGCTAGGTTTACAAGCACAATCATCGATCATTGATTACTTTGTAAAATCCGAAAATGGTGAATTAATAGCGGATTACGAAGAGGTATATACTGGTAAAGATTTGCAAGGATGCAAAGAGTTACAGAAAGCAAAAGAGCATTGCAAACGTCTTAATGCGACATTAATCATTGCTAAAACAGACCGTTTCAGAACGGTTATTGAAGCATTGCAAATATTTGAAGAAATGCGAGGCGATATATATTTTTGTGACCTGCCTCATACTGATAAATTTACTTTAACTTTATTCTTTGCTTTGGCGGAAAGAGAAGCTAAATTAGTAAGCATACGTACAAAATCAGCTTTACAGGCTAAGAGAGATAGAGGAGAATGTTTGGGAAGAGCAAGCGAGAAATATAAAATAGACGAAGAAAACCAACATGTAGGCATAATTAAATCAGCAAAAAAAAGAAATAAAAATAATGTATGCAGTAATGATTTTATTGCGTTATGTAGAATTTTAAAAAGAGTATATAAACCACTAAACGATTCAAGTACACAAGATGAACTATTTATGCTTAATTGGTGTAACGTTAAGGATGAAGTATTAAGGTCGCTTACAAAGGATAATTTACTTGTTGTAATGCAAAATATGATTGAGGCTAATCAATATAATAACACTCTATTTGCAAAGTATAACTTTAAGGATGTTGATTATATGCTTAAACTATTAAAGTCTAAAATATACACCATATTCCGCTCTATTAATACTTACAACCTTTATAATTAAATCATTAATAGTCGCAAGTGGCTTGCATAGCGTAATAGTAACATTTGACTTGTTCAACTAAAAATTAACTAAAATAATTTTGTAATTATAAAGAATTTACTTATATTTGAAACTAATCATTAAAAATAAAATAGCAATATGAAAAACAGAGTTAGAATTATTAAATCAGATTTTTTTGTAAATCCAGAAAAGAAGATAGTAGTTTGTGTTCTAGAATGTGATATGCAGTTAGAAAAACATCCTATTTGGGATAAGATTCAGTATTACATGTGGCCTAAATCACGTGTTGATTTACATATAGATATGAGTGGTGTGTTTACAGTAAAAGCTATTGCAAGATGTAATGAAAGAGATACTTTTGATGAAAACTTAGGCAAGAAAATTGCAGAATCTAAGGCAAATTGTAAAGCATTTGCTATTGCTGAAAAAGTTTATAAAGAAATTGAAAAATATTTCTTAAATAATGCTGCATTTGTACATAAATCTGTACAGGCTTGTGAGCAGTCTAGAATAGCTGAGAAATTTCATTTTGATTGTTTAACTAATATAAATAACTGAACTTATCTCTCAGAAAGTATAGAATTTCATTAAACTGTATAATAATATGCGAAAATCAAAGTTAAAAAGTGGTATGAGTGTTAAACTCAGAAATGGTGAAATGGGATTAGTGATGGATATTGATGGTATAAAAATCATTCAATTTGAAAATAATTGGAAAACTCTTGACTATGGTTATAATCAAGATTTGAAAATAAATACTACAGACGCTAGTGCACTGGATATTATGGAAGTTTATAGGATTCTCAATTATGATTGCGTTATAAGAAAGAATCTATGTAAACCAGAAAATCTCATATGGAAAAGGAAAGAAGTTACAGAGCTTACAATGCAAGAGATTGCTGATAAGTTTGGTGTTTCTATTAATGACCTTAGAATAAAAGAATAAGATACACATTGATATTTTAAACTAAATACTATGAATGAATTATACATGGTAAGAGGAGTAACCTCACAAGGTGATAATACCGATGTTTATATTACTAATAAAGATAACTTAGATAAGACTATAAGTTATGTTAAAGACTTAAATGTACACAACTTGGACGTTTGTAATGTCTATGTAAATAGAAGCAAATTTTGTTTTGATGGATATTTAGTTTCATCTGATTATGTTGGTTCGTTTTAAATAAATATATTATGAGTAAAGAATTAAAAATGCTATATTCTT
>CAZREL010000062.1:0-3003 GCA_964599385.1 uncultured Gammaproteobacteria bacterium | reverse complement strand
GGAATCGAACCGGGGCTACATGCACCCCATGCACGCGTACTACCATTATACTACAGCCCGCCTGGCTTTTTAACTTCTTTATATTATCACAAGCTTTTTATTTTTCAATATCTTTTTATTTGCTAAAAGAAATATATTCCTTTAAAATTACTATGTAATATTAGTTAAGTAAAAAATAGTATGAATGATAATCATGTGATATTCTCCGGTATTCAACCCTCTGGCAGGCTAAATATTGGTAATTATATTGGCGCTCTTTCCCAGTGGCCGGCTATGCAAAATGGCAGTCTTTGCATTTTTTGTGTAGTTGATTATCACGCTATTACCGTCAAGCAGGACCCTGAAGAACTTCGTCGCCGTGTTTTAGAAACAACAAAAATATATTTAGCGGCTGGGATTGATCCTGAAAAGTCGATTATTTTTAGACAATCCGATGTCCCGGCGCACACCGAATTAGCCTGGATATTAAATTGTTGTGGCGCGCGTATTGCAGATTTAAATAAAATGACGCAGTTTAAGGATAAGGCCGGAAAAAATCAAGAATCGGTTTCGGTTGGCTTATATGATTATCCGGTTTTAATGGCTGCTGATATTTTGCTTTATAATACCGATACCGTTCCGGTTGGCGAAGATCAAACTCAACATGTTGAATTAGCTCGTGACATTGCTAAGCGCTTTAATAATGATTTTGGTTTGGCTTTTGCCATACCGCGCGCCGTTGTTAAGAAAGAAGGGGCCAGAATTATGTCGCTTCTTGATCCGACTAAAAAAATGAGCAAGAGTGATAGCAACCAAAATAATTGTATTGCCTTGCTTGACGATGTTGAAGAAGCTAAGAAAAAAATAATGCGTGCCGTAACTGATTCGGATGGCGGCATCTATTTTGATTTAGAAAATAAAGCGGCTGTTTCTAATCTTTTAAACATTTATGCTCAGCTTGGCGGACGCCAGGTTAAGCGTTTGGAAAAAGATTATAAGGATAAGGGTTATGGCGACTTTAAGAAAGACTTAGCCGAAATCGTTGCCAAATTCTTAAAAGATTTTCAGAATAAATATAATGCAATTTCCGATGAAGAGGCTTTAAATATATTAGCGAATGGCGCCATCAAAGCGCGAGAAATTGCTGACGCTAAATTAAAAGAAATAAAGCGTCTGATCGGAGTGCTCTAAATAATATGTGGTTATTTTATGCTTTCTTGTCGGCCATTTTTGCGGCCGGCGTAGCAATAGTTGGCAAGCTTGGTCTTAAAAATATTGATTCAACTTTAGCAACAACGATTCGCTCTGTTGTTATGGCAGTATTTTTAATCTCTGTTAGCTTGTCAATGAAAAAATTTAGCGGTTTCACTTTTCAAAGCATCGCCGCTCGTGATTGGTGGTTGATAATTTTTGCCGGTATATTCGGCGCTTTATCTTGGTTATTTTATTTTTTTGCTCTAAAACACGGGCAAGCATTGCCGGTTGTGGCAATTGATAGATTGAGTATTGTGTTCGTTTTAGTTTTAGCTGCTATATTTTTAGGCGAAGCTTTTACGCTCAAATCCGTAGCCGGCGCCACTTTAATTGCTATCGGAGCTTTCTTAATTTCTTGGAAATAATAAGCGTATAAAAATAAAAAAGCCGTCTCTTTTTTGAGTCGGCTTTTTTTGTTCTTTTTCTTGTTTTTTAATGGATAATTGGTCCGAAAGTTGTTTCGGGGGTTCCGTGGATTCGATAGTTATTGCGAGACAGCCAAATTCCGCTTAAGTAGTCGTAAATATCCTTTTCGAAATTGTAAGCGAAAAACAATTTATACATCATCATGTCACCGGTATTTTCCGATCTCATTGGCTTAATGAAATCTTGTAAATACATGTCTTGGACCGATAATTTTTCGATTATTCGATTTTCGCTGATTGCCCCGTTATATTTGAAGGGCAAATAGATATTAAAAGGATTTGAAGGAGAAGTTATCGATTTGAGCGCAAAGCCTTGGTTCCAAGGGAGTGCATCCAAATCGGCGTAGGTGACTTTTTTCCAAAGGCCAAGTTCAAGCCCGTAGGCGTTGGAATTTCTTTTGAATAACACTGAACCGGATTGACGGGCAAAAGAAGTGTATTCTTTTTTGATATCTTTGCCGCGGAACAGAATCATTTTATTTTTGTTCTGTCCGACATCGCCAATATCAATAATCTTCCCTGCTGCCCATAAGCTATCATCTCTAAACGACAAATCATTTGTGACGGCAAATGATGGCCAAGTTGTCAACGTTTTTTGCAGTTTTTTTCTTAATTCTCGATTTACCACTGAAGCGATTCCGAGATTTTTTGGATCAAGGTCTATGCTATACACCTTAAGACCTTTGTCGTCATAGGTGCAGTTAAGACCAACTAAGACGGAAGGGATTCCAAAGTCTTGAATCCAAACACCTTCATCTGCGTGCCCTTGGCAGTACTGGTTGAACTTATCCAAAAGCGAGCGAGCCTCTCCTTCAATAACTTGTGGAACAATTTCTCCTTCTTGGCAAATTTGCACTTGCCAGCCGTTAATATTAACGGACTTTACAACTAGATTAGTTAATGTCTCCATTGTTAATAAATTTTTATTTGTTAAAGAACTAAATTTAAAAAAACAGCCCCTTTATGAGGGCTGGTTTTACTTGGACGGCAATTTATCTATTAATAATTATCCAAATAAAACCACTCCGCGCAAGAGGCAGTTATTGTTATTCCACATTTTTACAATCATCGATCTTTCCATATACAAGCATTATAGTCATTCCTAATATTTTGTAAAGGGGAAAACAAAAAACCACCCTATTAGGGCGGCCTTTAGAAAATCATGTGAGAATTTTAAGTCTGATTAGCACCAATTCGTTTGTCATCTTCCGCCGGTTGGCGGAGATGACCACTCCGACACTATATCGGAGGCGACCAGCTCTTCTTTCCACGTGGAAAAGAAGAACATAGCTCCCTAGAAAGGAGGTGATCCATCCACAGCTTCCGCTACGGATGCCTTGTTACG
>CAZREL010000061.1:0-3022 GCA_964599385.1 uncultured Gammaproteobacteria bacterium | reverse complement strand
TTTTTTGAACTTCAAAGTTCAAAAGATATTAACATAAAAATAATATTAGGTCAAAAATAAAAAGAGCAAGAAAAAACACGGTTTTTGACCGTGTTTTCTACTTACAAAATTAAATTTGTTTTTTATTTAACAAGTTCAACAGAATTAATGGTAATGGCTTTCAAAGGTAAATCACGCGCATTAGTCTCTGCCGCTTCAATTTTTTTAACAACATCCATACCGGACACTACCTGGCCAAAATTGGTATGAGCGCCGTCAAGCCAAGGGGTTTCAGCGGCCGTAACAATGAAGAATTGAGAGCCATTGGTATTTGGGCCGGAGTTAGCCATCGCCAATGATCCTTCAACTAATTTATGCTTATTAAATTCATCAGCGAATCTGTAGCCTGGCCCGCCTGTTCCATAATACGCGGTGTCATCGGTCTTAGAAATTGGATCGCCGCCTTGAATCATAAATCCGGAAATGACGCGATGGAATTTTGTTTCATTATAAAAACCGAGTTTGGCCAGATTCAAAAAATTATTAACCGTATTTGGAGAATCAACGGCATAAAATTTAACCTTAATATCACCAAGGCTGGTCTTAATAATGGCACCGGAATAAATGCCGCTTAGATTTTCAAAAGTTTTTGGATCAACTGTCATATTTTTATTGCTAGTATTAATTTTTTGCATAGTAATTATTTCTTTTTCGCTTGCCTGCGAATCATCGGCAACTTTTCCTGAAGAAGTGCTTGTAAGACTAATAGATTCTTCTGAATTTAATTGCGCATCGGAGTTTAAGCTGTTTTCACTGGAATTATTATTTTGCTTAATTTCCGCCACGTCACTTAAATCAACATTAACATTATTATTAATCGTCGTTTCCGACTTAGAACAAGCCGACAAAGAAACCGCAAATAACGCTAAAAGAGCCAGAAATAGAAATTTTTTCTTCATATTTTTTTGCCTATACCAAGGCTTAACTTAAATTATACTTTAAATTGTTTCTTAATTTCCCTATCCTCTTCAATCCTTTTTTCTTCAATAACCTCTTTAGCCTTCTCTCTTAATTCTTCAAGATTTAACTGAGATAACTCACTTGCTCGTTTTTGTAGAAACTCGGGATTGTTTCTTTCCGGATCTTCCAGAACTTCTCCCAACAAAACATCTAAAATTGCGCCAATAATCGGACCTGGGGTGATGTTTAAGCTTTTCATTAAGTCGTTACCGTTAATACGCAACATTTTAACTGATACGGGATCATTCTGCACCTTTTCAAACATGTATTGCAAATGCCTTAATTTATAAGGCATAGCTTTAGTAATCCCCGAACCAAGTCTATCGGCAATTCTTAAATCTATTAAATCCTTAAGATTTTCCCGTCCGGCTTTAGCAATCAAACGACGCACCGAAGCGGCGCTAACCTCACCGACATTATAATAGAACATGTGATTCTTGACCAGATTAACGATTCTTTCCTTGTTTTCGGCGGAAAATTTCAAACGACTTAAGATTTTTTCCGTCATTCTGGCGCTAACATATTCATGATTATAAAAAGTAGCGATATTATCAATTATTTTTCTGGTTTTTGGCTTACCGATATCATGCAATAGAGCGGCTAAACGAACCTGCCATTCTTTACTTGGACAATATTTTAAGGATAAAAGATTATGCTTATACACTGGATAGATATGGTGTCTATCTTGTTTCACATCAACTCCCTGCTCAAGTTCCGGTAATATATATTGCAAAAGTTTTGTTTCACGCAATAACTCTATTCCTTCAGACGGTCTATCTGAAGCCAATATTTTAATCAGCTCATCGTGTATTCTTTCTTTGGAAACAAATTTGATACTGCCGGCCAATTTCACAATCGCACGCTGCGTTTTTGCTTCCATCTCAAAACCAAGTTGAGAACAAAAGCGTACCGCCCTCATCATGCGCAGAGCATCTTCTTTAAAGCGATCGGATGGCTCGCCGACGGCGCGAATTATTTTTTGCTTGATATCTTTTTGCCCGCCAAACAAATCAACAATTTTTTCATTCTCCAAATCCATCGCTAAAGCATTAACCGTGAAATCACGGCGCTCCAAGTCTTTATCAAGTTCGGTTTCGAACCGAATTTCATCGGGATGGCGTCTATCGGAATATCCCTGTTCGCTGCGATAAGTAGTCGCTTCAACAACTCCTATTAAAAGACCCTTCTCGCCATCTGCGGCTTCTTCCCTAACGGGAATAATAACGGTGCCGAAAATATTTTCATATTTGGCTTCAGGAAATATCGCCAGCATTTGCTCCGGCAAGGCATTGGTTGTTATATCAAAATCCTTGGGCGCCTTACCCATTAAAATGTCGCGTACTGAGCCGCCGACAAGATAGGCCTCGTATCCGGAGGCCTTTAGAGTTTTAGCTATTTCTTTAACGTAAACCGGAATGTCCATAATGTTTTTAAAACAAGGAATCAAAAAATACGCGGCTATTTTCCTTAGTGGTTCTCAATATTGAAGATTTTGTCTTTTTAAATTTAGTATGAAGAAGTTTAGAACTCAGTTTGTTAGCCTTAACCCAATCATAATATTCAACCATGGCTTTGTTTTCATGAGCTCTTCTAACCTTCCTTTCTTTATCAAGAGCATACATGCCCTTCATCCTGGCCTCTCTTATTTCATCCGTTGTCGGGATAGGCTGGCCACCGCCGCCCAAACAACCACCCGGACAAGCCATAACTTCTATATAATGGTATTTTTGAAGTTTTGGCAAGACTTTCTCAATATTTATTAAACCGCTGACAACAGCTAATTTATATGTTTTAGAACCCAATTTAACACTGGCTTCTTTCAAGCCCTTCATCCCTCTAACCTCTTTAAATTCTAATCTGGCATCGCAAAGAGGATCCTTGCCCTTTTTGCAAACAAAGGAAGCGACTGATCGCAAAGCTGATTCCATTACTCCACCGCTTGTGCCATAAATTGCCGCTGCCCCGGAGCCGGCATTAAATATCGGTTCCAGTTTTTCACCTTTTATCTTTTTTAAATCAATCG
>CAZREL010000060.1:2495-3275 GCA_964599385.1 uncultured Gammaproteobacteria bacterium | reverse complement strand
CCCAAAACTCCGCTTACCTTGAAAAAGGCGAAGGATACAGCGAAAAAGAAGTAATCAACTTCCTAAACAATTGGACAAAACAAGCGGTCACAGTTGCTCCTAAAAAATAAAGAAGACACCTCTTTCATTTGAAGAATGCTTCTTTATTTATATTGAAGTAGATTTTTTTATTGAAGAATTATTTGTTATTGTTTGTTAGATTGTTGTGTAACTAATCGCAAGTAACAGCCTTTTATGTTATTCTCAACAATTTTTGTTGCATATGTTTTTTCAAAAGTAATCATATAACAATGATGTAAACTCAATACTAAATCTTGCAATATCTGATCTGATTCTAAGTCAATAATATTTAACCCGACTTTTTTACATTTTTCTTTTGAAATATGTCTACTGTGCGTTTTACTTGTCCCATTATCATTAAATTCAGCTTTAATTAACTTAATTTTTTCAGGGTCAACAATAGATTTTATCAAAAGTTTATTAGCTAATTCATCAGAAAGAGATATTGCTTGTTTACATGAAATTAGAAGAGTTGGATGGTATTTTGAAACAATAACTTGCCATAAACCTAATGCTTGTGGATTGTGTTTTATATCTTCTTTTGCTTCCTCAAATTCTTTAATTAAAGATTGACAAGCTATTCCTCCAATTTGAGGGTCAAATGGTCCAAGACAAGATTGTTTTCCCATAATTATTTCTTTACAAGAAACAGAAATTAATGATCCTGCAGACATAGCCATTTGAGGAATAATGGCTCTAATATCATTATTAAAAATAGAG
>CAZREL010000060.1:0-2485 GCA_964599385.1 uncultured Gammaproteobacteria bacterium | reverse complement strand
AAATTTTTATAACTTACGCTTACACTCTAAATAATAGAGTGTAAATAATTAATTATACTCTCTGTTGCTGCAATATCTCCGCCTGGAGTATGAAGAATTATATCTAATCCTTTGCTTCTGTCCATTTTATAAACAGCTTCCATAAAAGCGTTTGTGTCAAGATCGTTAATAGAAATATCTTGAACATTTGGCTTTTGTAAAAAAGCCGAGTAATAAGATATTGTATTTCTTCCTGTTTGTTCAGAGATACTTGCTAAAAATGACATACGTTTATCATTTAACTTAGCAATTTCAGTTGATCCCCCTATTTCATTTTGTATTTCACTCCAGCAAGGCATAGTATTAGAAAGCTAAAGTACCACTAACACAATTATGGGAATTATCGTATAATGAAAACTTTTTAAAATTATCACCATCTTTTTCCCATGTTTGTTGAAACAATATATTTGGTTTAAATCCTTGCATTATTTCAAGATAACTATTTTCTAAATTATCTTGTGAAGATTTATTTGAGGATTCTATTTCTTTTTCTATTTCTTTTTTCATGATATTTATTATTTAAATATTATCATTCTGAATTGTTGAGCAAAAGTACAAAACATATTTCATATGTAATATATAAAATGTCGTTTATTTTATTCTAACGTTGTTTTTATTAATTTGGTATGTGATAATATCTTGTAATTATATAGTTTATTTTTAGTTGGACAAATATTTTATCCATCTTAATATGTAAAATATTCCTTATAACGTGATATCTTAGAATGAACTCACGTTAAATTAATATTAAATTTCAAAGTCAACATCTATTTCTGCCTTGCAGTAATTATTGAATTCTTTTAATGCTTCCATTGTACTTTTTTCATTAATAAAACGCTCTAAAGGAAATGAATATATGATTTGAATAACACCTTTAATAGATCTTATAGTTTCTTTTTCAAAATTCTTTGAGGCATATTTTTTGTTTTCAGATATTTCATCTAAATTAATCATATACTCGTCCGTTTCTTTTGATCTACATTCCAATATAAATTGTAGTTTAGATATAGAATTTTCAGTTTCTAAAAAGGTATTTGTTTCTTGTTTATTGCTTTCTTCAATATCATAAAAACCAGTATCTGAATATTGATTAATAGATAATGATACATAATGCTTCCCTTTTGTAGTGATTACACCAAAATAATAATTAAAGCAATAACTATATATAAAATCCCAACCCCACATGTCTTTGTATACTTTTAGGTCATTGTTATTCTTCTTAAAGCTTATGGGTTTAGAAAAATATTTTTTACCTTCAATGTATTGAAATCCTAATTTATTATAAATTAATGTAATCAAGTCTAACATCCTTGATTGATATTCATAAATTAATCTATGGGCTTTCCTAACATCATTTAAGGCTATTTTAAACTCATCTATACTTATATTTTCCATTTTGATATAATATTTAAAGTGTTATTATTAATTTTTTCTCTATTTTCTGCAATTTGGAATAAAAGGAATTTATCTTCAATTTCCCATTTATTTATAATTTCCCCCGTATTATTATTAATAGAATATTTTAAATCAATATTTTCGAACCAATTTATGTCGTAATAGTTATGTTTTTCAAATGAAGTAATAATATCATCTATTATTCTAATTACACCTTTTTCGTTATCAATTTTAATAGACTTATTGACAATGGATTTTTTAGTATTTACTACTTTATTCAGCAATAATTGCCAACTTGTCTTATTAATAATATGCTCTCTCCCTTCTATTATTAATGTTTCAGATATTAGATTAGTATTTCCTCCAATTGCAAAGAAATATATGTTTTTATTATTTTCTGAATATTCGTTGTAGTATGATATTATTTCATTTTGCCATTGATCAGTGTATTGTCCATATCCATCTTTATGTTTCATTTCAAAAAGCATATCAGCATATTCGAATTCAATGAATATATCTGGTTCAACGAATTTTTTATTTGTTGTTCCTTTTGGATTATGTTTTGGCCAAAATTGAATATCTTTTAATTCGCCAATTTCGTTATAATTTAATTTTGAATTAATAGAATCAGATAAAATATCTATTATTAACTTTGATGGCAAATATTGAAGTAATCCAAAAAAAGAAGAAGTCAATACATCTTCAGTATAAATTAATTTTGTGAAGTTTGAAGAAAATTTTATTTTATGATGAAATGATGCTTGTAACATATTTTGCGATAATTATAAATTATTTAGTTGAGCAAAGATAGTAAATAATTGTAGAATAAAACGAATTGAAATTATCATTTATCCCCATATAATTTCACCAAATCAAGATATAAATTTTGTAGAATGAGGAATAAATTTTTTTAAACTTGATTTAATTTTAGTAAGGTGGCAGGTTGATGGTAGTAACCTGGCAGGTTACTTATGGTAAGGTGGCAGGTTACTCATAGTAAGGTGGCAGGTTAGTACTTTTTTATTTGATTTTATGAAATTTATTCCTTATC
>CAZREL010000059.1:660-3448 GCA_964599385.1 uncultured Gammaproteobacteria bacterium | reverse complement strand
ATTGCTTTTCCTTATTTTATAAGCTTAAAGCAGAACAAGAACCTCTCCTCATTACGATCTTCTAGGGCTTGCAACAACAGTGCGAGCCCTTTTTAATATCAATTTACCAAATATTCCATCAAAAAAGTTTTTCAACTTTTGCGCTTAGTTACCCTAAATAAAAATACCCAAGCAAACGCTTGGGTATTTTTATTTAGTCAGCGCAGCTGAGGGAATCGAACAGGCTGGAAGCGAGACGCGAGTTGAGGCGGAACCTGCCTGCCAGCAGGCAGGGCTGAAACGAGCGGACGAGCGCCGCCGAGCCCGAGCTGGCGCAGGGCTTGGCGCCAACCCAGGAAAAGTGAACGAGGTGCAATTTCGGCGCCGAGTGAGCGCGATAATTCCCCTAGGCACCCCATAAGAAGGCATATAAAAATAACCCTAATATTAGGGTTATTTTTGTTTTAGACTTGGACCAACCCTAACGAGAAGACCAAAACTGATTGACAAAATATAATAAATGTGATATATTGTAAGAATGGTTCCTTTAAAAAATCAATAATTTCAAACAGAATATTATGGAAATAGATGAAATTAAAAAAATATTAAAAGAAGAAGTTTTTAAAAATAACACTGAAAACATTCATTTTGTAATTAAGCAAATTGATAGCCTATTCAACAATAATATTGATTTTGAAGATGAAGAAACTGTTAAGCTTCTTTATGCTAGGATTAATGCTCTAAGTAGTTATTTGATCGAAAAATATAGAGAGACTAATAGACTATATGTTGAGGCATTAGAACAGGTCGAAGATTTTTTGAGAAAAAAGATAAGAGGCTTCAAAAAAGTAAACCCGCGATAATATCAAGGGTTTTTTTATATCAATTTAATAAATATTCCATAATACTACAATTAGTTTACAATTAATTTTATTACATATTACAATTAGTTGACAATTTAAATAAAACAGACTACAATACATATGTAATTAATTATATATGCTTGAAAAAAAAGAAATAATCGAAATTGCTAAAAATAAGGGAATAATAAAAACAAGTGACATTGTTGATGTTTTTGGAGTTTCTCGCCAATATGCCAGCAAGCTTTTGTCGGAATTAGTTTTATCTGGTGAATTAATGAAAATAGGCTCAACAATTAAAGCCCAATATGCTTATCCCGAATACGCAAAAACACATTTAGAAGTATTACCGCTAAAGATTAAAAAAATATTTAAAAATGAAAATTTAGAAGAACATAAGGTTTTAGATCAAATAGAATATCGGTTTCCCATAATTTTGAAACAAAAAGAAAATGTAAAAAATATTTTTATATACGCTTTCTCCGAGATGTTAAATAATGCTATTGAACACTCAAAAACCGATAAAATAGAAATAGAAATTTTTATAAAAGACAATCAATTAGTTTTTACTGTTAACGACTTTGGTATCGGTGTCTTTAGAAATATAATGAAAAAAAAGAAATTAAATTCAGAATTAGAGGCCGTGCAAGATCTTTTAAAGGGGAAAACAACAACAATGCCGGCATCACATTCTGGCCAGGGAATATTTTTTACTTCCAGATCCGGCGACGAATTTACACTTGAGAGCTATGGTTATAAATTAATTGTTAATAATAAAATTGGCGATACCTTTATACAAGAAATAAAAGGAAGGGGAAAAAGAAGTGTTGGCACTAAGGTTATGTTTAAAATATCAATAAAAACAAAAAAACACTTAAAAGAAGTTTTTGATAAGTTTTCTAATATAGATGAAGAAAGTGATTTTGGTTTTGATAAAACCGAAATTAAGATTAAACTTTTTATCAAAGGAGGCGTCCAAATATCTAGATCGCAAGCAAGGCGAGTTTTATTCGGACTAAACAAGTTTAGAACTATTATTTTTGATTTTGATAAAGTTCCATTAATTGGACAGGCGTTTGCCGATGAAATATTTAGAGTTTTTCATAATAAATATCCAAAGATAAAACTTCAACCAATAAACATGAATGAGGCTGTTAGTTTTATGGTTAATAGGGTTGAAGGGAAAAATCCAAGGAAGCAGGATATATTTAAGTGATAAATATTTTAATTAAAAATCTTTGTTCGGAAAGGCCGGTGGTTGTGTTATAATAAAAACACCATACTATAATCCGGAAAAAGCGATTGTAATGCCTTAGTATAAAATAAATGAAACACAATAAAAAAAATACGCTCGTTGCTTATTTAAGCATGGAAATAGCGCTTGATGATTCTATAAAATCTTTTGCCGGCGGTTTGGGGATTTTGGCCGGTGATATACTGCGAGCCGCTTCGCAAATAAATTTTCCGATGGTCGGCATAACTCTTTTAAATAAAAATGGTTATTTTAAGCAGAAAATATCTAAGGATGGAAAGCAAGAAGAGTTAAGCGACGCCAGCGACTTTAATAAATTAAAATTAAGAGAAGAAAAAGTAACTATTAAAATCGCTGAAGAAGAAATTTTGGTGCGCGCTTGGGAATATACTTTACGAAGTGGTGATGGCTTGGAAATTTCGGTCTTTTTATTGGACACGGATTGGCCGGAAAATAGCCGCGAAGCCCGAGATCTTTCCGGTTATTTGTATGGCGGGGATATTGAATATAGGTTGAAACAAGAAATAATTTTAGGTCGTGGCGGAGTTAAAATGATTGAGGCGCTCGGATTTTCTTCCATTAAAAAGATACATTTAAACGAGGGGCACGGCGCTTTAGCGGCGGTTGAACTTTTTAATTTATCGGACAAAAAAAGCGATAGAGCTAAACTCAAAGACGTTAGATCAAAAATCGTTTT
>CAZREL010000059.1:0-650 GCA_964599385.1 uncultured Gammaproteobacteria bacterium | reverse complement strand
CACCCACACGCCAATTCCCGAGGCTCACGATATTTTTTTTGGAGAATTCTTTTTCAAATTTCAACCGGATTTTCCGAAACAAATTAAGGGCTTGGTTGAAAATGATAAGATTGACATGACAAAGGTTGCGATGATTTTCAGCTCTTATGATAATGCCGTATCCGTGAGACACAAAATCACTTCGCGCCACATGTTTAAAGGTTTCGGTTTGAAATCAATTACCAACGGTGTTGATTCAAGTTTATGGACATCGGAAAGCTTTGTTGAATTATTTGATAAATATAAATTTGATTGGAAAAAAGACAATCGTTTATTGAAAAAAGCCTTGCAAATTGATGTACAAGAAATTGAAAAAGCCCACTCTTTGGAAAAGAAAAAACTGATTGATTTTTTAAACAGCAACTTTGCAACTTCTTTTAAAGAAAATATTTTTACCATTGTTTTTGCCAGGCGTTTTGCTCCTTATAAACGTCCAAGTTTGATTTTTTCGGACATTGAAAGGCTTTTAGAAATAAACAAGAATTGCGGACCGATACAGATAATATTTTCCGGAAAAGCGCATCCGCGCGATGTGACTGGTAAAGCTTTGATTGAAGAAGTAAATATGGTTGGAAAAAAAATAGGCTCTGACATTCCCTTTGTTTTTTTGG
>CAZREL010000058.1:1685-3915 GCA_964599385.1 uncultured Gammaproteobacteria bacterium | reverse complement strand
ATAGCATGCTCCAGAGGCATGAGTCCTACCATTAGACGATCCCCGAATTTTGGCGAAAAATATTTCCGCCTATATTTATATCATAAACTGGTATTTTTTCAAGCTTTAATTTCCGGCCTCACTTAGCTCCCTTTCTCTGTCAGCCAACCACGAATCCCAGGTGGCTAAATATTGCGGAAACGACAACTTATTACTCTTAATATGTTCCAACCAATTCTTAGCGTTTTCAATATTACCGCCAGCCAAATCATTTCTAAAACCTTTAGTATCGCCATAATCGAACATTGATCTTAATTCAGCTTGCGCCTCTTCTTTAGTTCTCTCCGGCATTTTCTCTAAATCACCACTCTCTTTCAAGGTTTTATACATATCTTCAGCCTTATCTGTTTCACCGCGTCGTAAAGCGCTTTGAAAATCGGAGGTTTTTCTCATGCCAAACTTTTCAATAAGCTCATTCTGCGCTTCTTCTTTAGTCCTTTTTGGTTTCTCAATTTTTTTAACATTTTCATTGCCGGATTTTTCTTGAACCGACTCCTATTTTTTATCTTCATCCTTCCCGCCAAAAATCTTCTTGAAAAATTCCATATATTTATTTTTAGGAATAAGTTATTTATTCTTCCCTCTTTGGTCTCATCAAAGGAAACAGAGTTGTTTCTCTAACCGGTTTATCGCACATAAAAGCAAAAAGTCTTTCCCCAAAACCAAAACCGCAAGTCGGAGGCATACCGTGTTCAAGCATTTCAATAAATTCCCAATCCGGCATCATGGCTTCCTTGTCGCCCCTGTCTATTAAATCCTGTTGCAGTTTAAAGCGAGCCGCTTGATCAAGCGGGTCATTTAATTCTGAAAAGCCATTACCAATTTCACTGCCGGCAATAATCACTTGGAAGCGTTCGGTTAATTCTTTGTTGTCGGGTTTGGCCTTAGCCAGAGGCGAAACAAGTTTAGGGTGATTGATTAAGAAAGCTGGCCCGGCAATAGACTTACGACAATACTTCCATAAAGTATCAGTTAATCTTTCCCTGTTATCACCTTCGTATTTAACACCGAGCTCTTCCAGCTTTTTCTTCATTTCATCTTCAGTCGCTTTTAAGACATCAATTCCCGTTCTCTTTAAAACCTCTTCGCGATAATCAATTTTCTCCCAATCGCCCGCTAAATCGTATTCAAAGCCCTTGGTATTGAATTTTGTTTTACCAAAAGTCTTAAGAGCTATTTCTCGATATAATTCCTGAACAAGAACCATGCCTTTTTCATAATCGGCATAAGCCCAATAGAATTCAAGATTGGTAAATTCCTGCAAATGATCCGGGCTTGAACCTTCATTGCGATAAACACGTCCAATTTCAAAAACTTTTTCATAACCGGCGGCCATGAGTCTCTTCTGCCATAATTCTCCAACAGAGATTCTTAAATAAACCGGCAAATCATAATCATCATGATGAGTCTTAAAAGGATTGGCTTCAGCACCACCGGTGGTTGTTTCCAGTGTCGGAGTTTCAACTTCAAAGAAACCGTGGCGTTTCATAAAAGCGCGGGCTGTTTCCCAAAAAATTGCTTTCTTATAAAATAAATCGCGCATCTCAGGGTTTAAAATTAGATCCAAATAGCGTTTGCGAAAACGATTTTCCTCATCTTTTAAACCATACCAAGCATCGGGAATAGGGCGAATCGCCTTGCTTAAAAGTTTAAAACTCTCAGCCATAACGCTTTTCTCGCCCTTATGAGTTAAAAAAGCTGAACCATAGACTTCGATAAAATCAGCAACATCAATCATTTTAATCAAAAGCTTATAAGCATCCGGGCCCATTTCTTTTTTAGAGAAAGCGATTTGAATATTACCGCTCGCATCTTCAAGATTGGCGAAGGTTAAATTGCCGTGCTCGCGCTTTGATCTTAGGCGTCCAACAATATGAAACTTTTTTCCTGACTCAAGAAGATTATCGAAATCAACTAAAACATCGGCGATTTCAAAATCCCTCTCAACTTTAGCCGGATAAGTTTCGATACCAGCTTCTTCAAGAGCCGCCAGTTTCTTTAAACGCTCCTCTCTTTCGCCGGCCACCTCCCGGCCTTCTTCCTGTAAATTAACTTCTGCCATATCTTTAAAGCTAAATCCGGCCCATAAAGGCCGGAAAAGATTATTCTATCTTCATTATTTTATATTTCACAACTCCGCGCGGAGTTTCAACTTCAACGATGTCTCCGGCTCTCTTGTGCAAAAATGCTA
>CAZREL010000058.1:0-1585 GCA_964599385.1 uncultured Gammaproteobacteria bacterium | reverse complement strand
CCGCGCGGAGTTTCAACTTCAACGATGTCTCCGGCTCTCTTGTGCAAAAATGCTACACCAAGAGGTGATTCATTAGAAATTCTTCCGGACATCGGGTCTGCTTCATTAAAACTAACTATGGTAAATTCTCTTTCACCATTATCAGATTTAACAGTCAACTTGGAACCCATAGAAACTTCATCACCCCCAGCCATTCTATCAACAACAGTAACATTCTTAATTGTATTCATCAGTTCTAAAATTTTGCCTTCATTTAAAGCTTGAGCGTCTTTAGCTTCACTATACTCGGCATTTTCACTCAAATCTCCAAGCTCTTTAGCTCTTTCGATTCTTTCGGCAACTTCCTTGCGCCTAACAGTGGTGAGAAAATTAAGTTCTTCCCTTAACTTTTCATAGCCCTCGCGGGAAATAATCTGTTCGTTCATAGTTTTTAAGCTTTATTGGCCTAGTATTTATTATTTTTTGCTATCTAATATACTTCGTTTTTATAAATCAAGCAAGAGGCCAGAAGCAGTAGTCCGATTCCTAAAGGATGATTTAAATATGGCGTAAAGGCATTGGTAACCGCCAAGAATAGAATAGCAACGCTAAGCCCGAAATACAAGCCCTGGCGCCTGGAAAAACCTTTCTTAAGACCATCAAGCATTATCTTGATAAGCAGGAATAAATAGGTTATTAAACCGCCCAAACCGATTTTCAACCAAATATCCAAATAACCCCACTCAAAAGCCGATGTTGTATATTCTCCGCTGGGATTATTCTGCAAAACTCTCGGGTCACTGGAAATATATGTAACGCTGGCGCCGAAGCCTTGTCCGGAAAAGGGATATTTTTTAATCTCCTTCCAAAGTTCCGGCAATAAAGACCAGCGCGAAGCCAGAGCCGCTTCACCTGCCCCACCGCTAACTCTCTCCATTAATCCTTCATCAAGATTGCCGCCATGAAAATTAAAATAAGGAAAAGCCACTACAGCATAAATAATCACGAAAGATAAAACGATGGCTGAAAGCGCCCAAAGCGCCGAGTTAAGCATTCTTTTAAAACCAAGAAGGATCCATAAAAAAATAAATGATGCGCCAAGAGCCAAGACAAAGGCCAGCCAGAAACTGCGCGAGAAGCTTATTATAACCGACGAGAAGCACAGGGCGGCCATTAAAAGCAAAACGATATTTTCTCGACTAAAGAATTTGGAGGATATTCCTTTCAGGCGTCCGAGCCAGAAAAATAAAAAGAAGGCGGCGCCGGAAAAAATTTGGCTCTGAATAAAAATCCTTGGCCATCCGCTTTTAGTAGGCGTCATTTCGCCTGTCAAAGTTCGTCTTAACCACGTATAAACTTCCGGAGCAAAATATAAATTATGAGTGAAGACTCCCAAAAGCAAAAGCGTTTTTAAAGACAACCACAGAATAGAAGATAAAAGAGTGATTTTTAAATATCCCATCAATTTTTTATTGCCAAAATCGAAAGCGGCGACAAAAGGTAGAATCAAAAGAAAGAAAAGATAAGCGTTAGAATCGGAAAAGATCGCTCCAAAAGATTGTCCTTTCAAAAAAGCATTCAAAAATCCCAAAGCGATAAAAAAGCC
>CAZREL010000057.1:0-4065 GCA_964599385.1 uncultured Gammaproteobacteria bacterium | reverse complement strand
CCCCCCCCCCGTAACGGCCGCAAGCTCCTATGTGTTGCGCTGCAGCTTCCCGGCCATTTCCCGCTCCCCGTCAAGGGGGTAGTCCTCCGGGAAGTGATACGGCAATAGCTCCGGGTTCAATGCGTAGAAAAGCCGGTACGCGTCCTCCCGTATCCGCTCTTTTTCATCGTCTGTCATGCTCCCCTCCCGTGATGATGTCACCGCACAGCAGCCAGCCAGCTATCCAGCTCCCCGAATGTTTCCGCGCCGTCTTTCAAGTAGAACCGCCCCGCGTATTCCGTCCGCTCGATGTCCTCAAAAACCGCGCCGCAATCGTCACACTTCCAGCGATGGAACCGCAGCCCGCCGCAGCTCCTCACCTCCAGCTCGTGAAGATCATCCCCGCCGCACTTGCAGGTATTCCACAAGTACGGTGTTCCCCCGGATACTCGCCGCTTTTTTTTAGCCATGTTCACCTCCCGTGAATAGCTCGCCCTGTTGCCCCTTGTATGCTGCTTGTGTTGCTTGTGCCTCTTGTGCCGGTGTTGCTCGCCCGATTGCTTTCAAGTCATGCTGTACCGTACGGATGGAAGCGGTCAGCCCGTGATCCTCAAGCCATGCGACCACCTGCCGGATGGATAGCCCCTCCGGTGCCTGCCGTACCAGCTCCCGGCGATGTGCTACCAGATCCGCCCTTGACCGTGACCGCGCTTTCCTCTTGTCCGCGCTCCAGTAATCATCCCGGCAAGGTTTCCAGTCGACCGCCTCAAGCTCCGCGTCGGTCACCTCCAGCTTTTTAATGATTGTCTCGTCCCGGATGTTCCCGTATTTCTCCAGCCGCTCAAGATCCCGGACTATACTCACCGCCTCGCCCGCAGGTAGTCCACACAGCCGCCCGGCACGCTGGACCGCTTCACAGATACGGATAGCCGGAGTGCCAAGCCGCCGCAGTATCAGCGACAGCAAAAAAAGCGCCGTGTTCCGGTGCCCTTCCTGCCACCCACCCCGCAGCGCTTCCAAGTGTTCCAAGTATTGCAGCCGATAGGACCACCTCGCCACCCACCCGGCCACCCGCGCCGGGCACTCCAGCGCTTTCCTCGTGGTGTTGGGGTTGGGGTTGGTGTAGACCTCCGGGACAAAGGAGTACACCTCCAGCGCCCGCTCCAGCTCCCGCAGGGAATACGCCCGTACTTGTCCGGTCGAATCTGTAAGCCACCTGTACCGGACTTCCTCGCCGGACTTGCCGTTAATGCTCCCCGGGATCCGCGTCACGCGTGACAGATCCCGCGCCCCGGCATCCGCGCCCAAGTGCTGCAGCCGCCGCCATAGCTCGCCCTGTACCCGGTCCCAAGCCGGCAGCCGGGAATCATGCGCCCGCGCCGCTTGCCCCGTTTCATCCTGCAGCAGCCACAAGCACCACACCCCGCGCCCGGAGTATGCAAGGCATGAAGGGCCCGGCAGCCCTTCCTCAAGCTCCAGCCGCGCCACCTCGCCGACAGCTTCCGCCGGTGTGATCCCCGCCCGGTAGGTGTCCAGATCCACAAAGCATGATGTGAGATAGCGCACCCCGTCAGCTCGTCGGTACGGTGCCGGGATGGACAACCCGACCACCTCCCGCTTGCCGTGCCCCGTTCGGTAAAAGCCGTTAATGCTATAAAAGGAATCCCGTAACAGCTCCGCAGCCATAGCCGGGAACATGGACCGCACCTCACCCGCCCGGATTGCTCCCCGGTCCCGGTACTGTCCATCCCGAACGGTTGCGATTGTCACGTATCCATCATGCCGGTGAACTTGCTCGATGCTGTCAAGGTCCAGCTCCGCAGGAACGGCAGCCAGGACACCGCCGGCCGATGTCATGCGACACCCTCCGGCCCTTGATCCTCACAGACCACAGTCAGCCCGAAGCGATGCCCCGCGAATAGTGTTAGATTGCTCCAAGTGTTGACGATGTGCCCACAGTGAAGAAAACTGGAATCACCCGACCAGTGCCCCTCGCTTGTCAGCCGCAGCTTGTAATCAGCTCCGGCAACAGCGACCCGCAGCCCGTCCCCGCTGGAAAGCTGCAAGGTACCCTTGTACTGGTACCATGTTTCCCGCTCGTTGCTCCGGGATGTGGTGCCGACAGGAAAAGACGCGTCACCCCGCCGCAGGGATACGGATAGCCCGGAAAGAGTAAAAAATTCACTGTTGGAATGTGATGTGGTGTCCATTCAATGTGGACCTCCTCTTGATTGTTTAGCGTATGCCTTGCAGGGGCATCTTTTTCTTGTGCTTTTTTACGCATTGAAAAAATACCGGCAGCATACCGGCTTGTCAATAAATGATTCGTAGAAACTTCCGGATGTGTATGCAAAAAAAACGCCGCCCCCCTGCAAGGGAACGGCAGTGCGCTATTTATGGTCCGCGCTTCACGACCTGCTAAACGCCCCAAGAGTAGGGCCTGCCAATAATGTAACACACTTCCCGGACAAGCTGCAAGCAATACAATTTTGCAAACGCAGTTTTCAATTTTACAGCTTTTCATAATGTACCTGCAACTGCAACCCTATTTTCTCAAACCTTCTCAGGCGGCGGGCTGCGGGGGGTCATCCATAGCGGTGCGCTGGATCCCCGGCAGGACCCCCAACCGCAAACGCAAACTCACCTGACACCCACCCGGACCTTGTGAGGATTTATCGCCGTGGGGGGCATCCACCCTCTACACAGCCATAAAAAGCCCCGTATCCGCGCATAGACGGCCATAGAAACGATTTTCCCGCCGTCCCGGTATCTTTTACCCTCTTTTCCGGGAATCCCTCGGAATACCTCGGAAAATAAATGGCACTCCAGGGACCGCTCCAGAACTATGTAAGAGTGACGGGTTCGCCCGCTACACTCAAAAAGCCCGGCCTCTACCAGCTGGCACGCCGGGATTTTCTTTCCGATGTGAGCAAAAGTGCGCTAAATGTTAGGTTTTGTCAGGTTTTCCCGCCGACCAGATCCCCAACGCCTCGCCCGGTGTTGGTTTATCGTGAACATAGAACGCCGCAGTAGTCCCGATAGACGCGTGACCCAAGTACCGGGACACCTTGAGCAATTCAAGCCCGCTTTTCACTGCTTGTGTTGCGTACGCGTGCCGGACCATGTGAGGATGGACTTTCCTCAAGACTTCCGGCCGCAATCCTTCTATCCGGCACAGATCCGGGAAGTGTGACAGCGCATCCGCAGCAGCTCGCCCGGCCGTGGTGATCATCCGCGCTACCTGTTGCCGCTTGTATTGCTGGAAGGTGCAAGTCTCCAGCAAGTAGACCCGACCAGCAAACACCTCCCGACACCTTGCCACAAGATCCGCAGGCAGGTAAACAGTACGGGGTTTCGCTCCCTTGCCAAGCACCACCGCCGACCAGATCCCCGGTGACGTGCTGTCTTGTGACAACTTTTCCAGCTGCAACCCGACCAGCTCCGACACCCGGCAGCCGGTGACCTGCAACAGCTCAATAAAAAGCGCCGTCCGTAGTGTTGCGTGTTCCGTCAACAGCTCCAGCTCGCCCGGTGTCAGATAGCTATTGTCTTTTATTTCCTTGTCCAGCTTGAAAGCCTGCCGCGCTTTACCGGACATCACCTCCCGGACCTCCTCAAGCGCCGCAGGTGTTGCGCCTTGTGCCCGCAGGTGACGCAAGACAAAGCGCCGGACCGCGACCAGCCACAGATTGAAACTTGCATACGCCGCCCGACCAGCTACCGCCTCACTCCGGTATTTTTCCGCAGCATCTACAAGCGCCGCCGCCGTGATCGGTTTTTCTTGCAGGTACCTATCCAGCCGCGCAATAGCTCCAGCATACCCTACCGGCAACCCGTACTCTTTCAACAGCTGCCGCACCTTGTCCAAATAAACCTTGCCACCTGGTACCCGCCGCGCAATAGCTCCAGCCATAGCACACCCCCAAGAGATCATTTTCTCCCTCAAGTTTACCCGATAAACCCAGGTATTGCAAAAGAAACATTATGCGCTATTGACTACGCAAGTGTTAAGTAAAAGCAGGATACAACAGCCATGCAACAGCACACTGCACAGCCCTTAACAGCATCCCCCCCTTGTAAGCAAAA
>CAZREL010000056.1:0-4272 GCA_964599385.1 uncultured Gammaproteobacteria bacterium | reverse complement strand
ACAACGCGGCGCGTCGCTTCCGCCGCCCAAAAATCATTAGCAATGAAGGCGCCGGTAAATTTTTGATAAATTGCGAAAACAGAAACAACAAAAGCCGAAAAGGCTAAAGAATAAATTATGGCGCGACGGCTCTTATCTGTCTTTAAAGCATTAACCGCTAAGATAAATAAGATTATCGGCTCAAAAAAATAAGCTTTCCAAATTCCTAACGCTTCATTGGAGAAACCAGCTACAGTTAAAGCGCTGAAAGAAACAATGAGCAAAGCAATTATTTCCAACCAAAAAGGATAAGGACGTTTTTTTTCCTTGCCTTTAAGTCTTTCAAGTATCCCCTTGCGATTGCCAATAACCCAGGCCGCAAAAGCACTCAAAATCATCACTTCCAGAATTGTTAATGGCAAGCCAAAAAACTGGAAGCGAATGAGATATGTCGGTAAAGCTGCGGCAATAAAAAAGACGGCGAAATCAAGACGCTTTAAAGCCAAGAAAAAGAAAACTATTGCAAATGAGGGGACAAGTATTTCCATATATAGGAATTATAGCACAAAACCGCCCAGGCAAGCGCCGGAGCGGTTTTGTTATTTACAAGAGATTAAACATTAAACTCTTTCAACGTATTCGCCGGTATCGGTGTTGATTCTGATAACATCGCCTTCATTGATAAACATCGGAACGCTGATTTCAGCCCCTGTTTCAATCTCAACCAACTTATTGACGTTGCCGACAGAATTTCCTTTAACCCCAGGAGGAGCGCTTAAAACTTTAAACTCCATTTTGATCGGCAAACTGATAGAAACCGGTTTGCCTTCAAAATATAATACATCGACATCAGTTCCGTCTTTTAAAAACTTCTCCGAATCGCCCAAATCCTCGACATGAAGATTGAACTGTTCAAAACTGGCATTATCCATGAAATAAACTTCTTCCTTATCTTTATACATGAAATTAGCTTTCTTGGTTTCAGTTTCCGCTTCTTCAGCTTTTTCTGAGCCCTGATAAGTCCTTTCCAAAACATTGCCATTGATCAAATTGCGGCATTTGATTTTTAAGACAGCGCCGCCGCGTCCCATTTTGTGATGGTCGGTTTTGATTATGATGTATGGTTCGTTATTGACTTTAATGACCTTACCGGTCTTAATCTCGTTGAAATTTAGCATAGATTCTTGGTCTTTAACGTTTTGTTAGAAGATTACTTGTGAGTAGCGGCAAGAAGAGCCATAACTCTGGCGCGCTTAACAGCGGTTGAGAGCTTTCTCTGGTGCCAAGCGCAAACGCCTGTTCTTGAACCTGGTAAAATCTTCATGAAGAAGTTAATGAAACGGCGTAAAGTTCTTACATCTTTATAATCAACTTCCAAGTTATTAACGCAAAAATAGCATTCTTTCTTTTTCTTGTTGTTCATATTTATTCTCTTATCCGGAAATAATTCCGATTTTATTTTTTATTGTTTAAAAAGGGATATTCTCCACTCTTATTTCTTCATCATCGATCGCTTCTTCCGGGATTTCAATTATATCTTCTCTGGAAGAATTATTCATCGGTGCTGACTGGCTTGGCGCTCCGGAAAATCCCGGTTTTGAATCAAGCATAATCAAATTTTCAGCGACGATTTCTGTGCGATAACGCTTAATACCGTCTTGTCCGGTCCAATCAGTTGTTTGAAGCCTTCCTTCAACATAAACTTTGGAACCGCGGCGCAAATATTTGGCACAAATGTCAGCCAAGCGACGCCAGGCGATAATATTGTGAAATTCCGCTTTCTTCTGTTGTTGCCCGGACTGATCAGTCCAAACAAAATTGGTGGCAATCCCGAAAGATGCGACCGGTTGACCGCTGGTGGTGTTTCTGATTTCTGGATCGCGGGTCAAATTACCGATAATCATTGCTTTGTTCAGGTTCATAATTTTTTTTGAAAGCTCCGTGGCTGTCCGCAGCTTCCCCTGTTAAGCTAAACTAAATTAGTTGATAAGGTCGTCGGCGTTTAAGATTCCTTCTAATTTATCATCAAGATTTCCAAGCTCGGCTTTAGCCTCGGCTTTTTCCGTCTTGGCAGATTTCTTGCTCTTTACTTCTTTTTCTTCTTTTTCAGCCGACTGTTTTTCTGCTTCGGCCTTCTTGGAATCGATCTTAGCGCGAATTTCTGCATCACGCTTCAACTGCTCTTCTGTCTTCGGTTTTTTTACCACGATTTGGTGGCGCAAAATATCGGCAGACAAACGCAAGTCGTAATCAATTTTAGCTAAATTCGCCCCTTCTAGGTCAAATTCTAACAAGCCATAATAGCCATATTCGTTCTGCTTAATTTTGTAAGCCAAACGCTTCTTGCCCCAAAATTCTCTAAGGGTAATTTTTCCGCCATCGGCAGAGATAATGCCTTCGATTTTTTCAGCAAGCTTCTTAGCTTCATCTTCAGTGAATTTGTTCGGGATAATGAACAAAATCTCATAGTGGCCGGCTCCGGCTCTCTTGGTTTTTGACATAAGTATTGTAAACTATAGGCCTTCAAAAATAGTTAAACTTTTGCTCGACGATTTCTGAAAGTCCTTAATTAATAATGAGAATTTACGTAATATTAAATAAAAACCCAAAGCATTCCTATAAACCTTTGGGGTGTAAACGGAATAGCTTTAACTAAATCTCTATTGGACTCAGTTATCAAGGCAAAAAGCCAAGATGTGGGAAAGATATTACTTATATTCTTTTGTGCTCAAATCTTAGCAATTATGGGCGGAAAAGTCAAGATAATGCGGGCTAAAAGCCAGTCTATACATTATCACATTTTTCCTATATGCTTTTTATATGAAATATTTCTTTATCTTGGGAAACAACGCTTCCTTGTCAGTAGCTGAAATACACGCCCTTATCGGACTCGAAAACGCTGAGCTTTTAGCGCCGGATTTTTTATTGGCAAACATTAATGGCTCTCTGGATGCCGAAGCTTTAATGCAAAGACTGGGCGGAACAATTAAAATCGGCATCATCAGAGAAGAAATAAACGGCGGACAAAATAATCTAAGCGCCGCCGCCATTAAAATCGCCGAAGCCAAACAAAAAATATCACCGAGCGGAAAATTCAACTTCGGCTTTTCCGGCTATGGCGAGGCAAATTTCAACCGCAAAGATCTTGGCATTAAAATAAAAAATTTCTTTAGTGAAAATAATATCAGCTCACGTTTTGTTGTCAGCAATGAAAAAACTTTATCGAGCGTTGTTATTACCCAAAACAAATTAATTGTACGCGGAGTAGAGTTGGTGGCCATTAAAAAAGGCGACAAAGTTCTGCTTGGCGAAACCCTAAGCGTTCAGCCCTTTAAAGATTTATCGCGCCGTGATTTTGGGCGCCCGGCCCGCGATGACTTATCCGGCATGTTGCCGCCAAAGCTGGCGATGACTATGATTAATTTGGCAGGGCTCGATTCTTTCGAGAACATTTTAGTCGATCCTTTTTGCGGTTCCGGAACTATTGTCGGAGAAGCGGCCTTAATGGGTTATAAAAATCTTTTTGGCTCTGATATTTCCAAGAAAGCAATCGACGATACTTATAAAAATTTTTCTTGGATGAAAGAATTATATAAACTTGAAGGCGCTAAATTAAAATTGGCGGTTAAAAGCGCCCTAAAGCTTTCTCAATTTATCAAAGCCAATTATGCCGATGCTGTTGTTACTGAACCATATCTCGGTCCGCAAAGAGGGATGATAAATTTTAAAGAAACAATCAGCAATCTTGAAGAATTATATTCCGGCGCAATTTCTGAATTTAGAACTATCTTAAAAAAAGGCGGCAAAGCCATAATGGTTTGGCCGAGTTTCTACGGGCAAAAACCGATTAATCCAAAACATGACGGTTTTAAAATAAGTCCTCTTTTACCGGACAACCTCGCTAAAGGGCAATTTATCAAACAAAGCGAAAGAGGAACTATAATCTATGGCCGTCCGGGACAAAAGGTTTTTAGAGAGATTGTTGTGCTTGAGAAAAAATAAATTTTAAAATAAAAAAAGACCTTTCATCCTTGAAAAGTCTTTTTTTATTGTACAGAAATATTTTTATCTATTTATCAAAAAGTTACAGACATCGCCATCTTTAACGATGTATTCTTTTCCTTCAATGCGCACCAGGCCAAGATCTTTAGCCTTTGTTTCACCGCCGCATTCCACAAATTTATCCCAAGCAATAACTTCGGCGCGCACGAAGCCTTTAATAAAGTCGGTATGAATTTCACCAGCCGCTTCCGGGGCTTTTGAGCCGCGTTTAATGGTCCAGGCGCGTGTTTC
>CAZREL010000055.1:0-4338 GCA_964599385.1 uncultured Gammaproteobacteria bacterium | reverse complement strand
TTAGGAGCACCGCAAACTATTCTTAATTTTTCACTTTTAATATCAACCATAGCAATGCGCAAGCGATCAGCGTTTGGGTGTTTTTCAACTGAAAGAACCTTTCCAACAATAACTCCCGAGAAATTGTCAGCCTGATTTATTATTCCCTCAACCTCAACTGTGTGTTTTGTTAAACGGTCAGCAATATCATCTGGAGAAATGTTTTTAGGGATTGAAACAAAGTCCTTTAAAGTATTATATGAGATGTACATAAATTTAGAATTGTTCAAGAAATCTGATATCGCCGCCGTTAAACAAACGAACATCGTTAATATTATATTTAAGCATAGCTAAACGATCTAAACCAAAACCAAACGCCAGGCCTGAATAAACTTCCGGGTCAAGTCCGCCGGCTCTTAAAACATCAGGGTGTACTAATCCGGCGCCAACTATTTCCAGCCAGCCCGTATGCTTACAAACGCGGCAACCTTTGCCCTGGCAAAGAAAACATGTATATTCTCCATTATTTCCCGGTTCAACAAATGGATAAAATTTAGGACGCATTCTTAATTTAGTTTCCGGACCAAAGAGTTTTTTTCCAACAAGCTCAAGCAAGCTTTTAAGATTGGCAAAATTAATATCACGACCAACCATTATTCCTTCAAATTGATAAAAACTGTGTTCGTGTCTGGCATCAGTCGCCTCACAGCGAAAAACACGCCCCGGAATAACGGCTTTTAAGGGTGCGCCGTATTTTAACATGGCTCTAATCTGTACCGGTGATGTTTGTGTGCGCATCAAAAGATCGTACTCGCCTCGAGAATTTTTTGAATCGACATAAAAAGTGTCCTGCATATCCCTGGCTGGATGAAAAGGGGGGACATTTAAAGCGGTGAAATTAAAATAATCGCTTTCTATTTCCGGTCCGTCTTCAACAATAAAGCCGAGAGAGGTAAATATATCTTCCAACTCATTTTGCACCAAGGTTGTTGGGTGCAAGTGCCCGTCAGAAAATTTTTTACCGGGCAAGCTTACATCCATGAGGCCATCAGCTCCGTTATCTTTAATAAAACTATTCTTTACCCCCTCAAATCTTTCCAATAACTCTTTTTTAATTTCATTGGCGGCGAAGCCGATTTCTTTTCTAATATCCTCGCCGACATCTTTTAAACCGCTCATTATTTCGCTCAACTCTCCTTTGCGAGATAAAAATTTTAATTCTATCTCTCTTAGAGCTTCTCCATCTTTAACCTTTTCCAACTGTTCGAGGAATTCCGATCTTAATTTTTCCAATTTTTCTTTCATATATTTATTTGTTTTGCTTGCTGGCAATAATAAGTTCTATAACAGTAAATATAACGGCTAAAATTATCAAATTAAACCAATTAAACAAATCCGCTGACTTAAGCAATAATAAGCAGACGATAAAAAAAGAAATTAAGAAAGACTGCCTGAAAGAAATTTTAACCAAATTAAATATCACCTCTTCTCGAGATAGCATAAATCTTGCCAGGAAACCGATGATAGCAATGCTGCCCATTAATGAAACGGCCAGTGAGCTATAAAATAATACAAAACCAAGCCAATTAGTCGCTTCCGGATCGACAAGGCCAACCACAAAAGCAAACATTCCCCAACAGACCGCTGTTAAAATAAACATGGTCCAGAGATAATTTTTTAAAGTCATATTTTTATCTGTCCTTTTGCTTAAAGTATCTTATTTATCTTCTCGAGTTCTAATCGATAATTTTCCAACTTTTCTCTTTCAACTGACACTATTTTTTCCGGAGCTCGATCGACAAAATCGCTATTTCCCAATTTACTCTCCTGCAGAGCGATAAGCTTTAATAAGTTTTCTTTTTCCTTCTGCAGCCTGGCTTTTTCTTTCTCGGCATCTACCGCACCCAATAAATATATTTCTATTTCGCCCATAGGCGCCATTAAAGATCCTTCGGCTTTATCGCCTGACGCCTGGACGCTAATGGAAGATAGGCCGGTTTTTAAGCCTTTAATCAATTCTTCTTGCCCTGATAATAAGAAGGTTTTTCCGTGCCCAAAAATCACGGCATCGAGTTTTTTGGCCGGCTCTATTTTATTTTCGGTCCGCAAGTTTCTGATTGCCACTACAACATCCTTAACTGTTTCAAAATCTTTTTCTGCTTTTTCATTCTGGCAACCATGTGATTTTGGCCAAGCGGAAACCATTAACAAATCTTCGCTAAAGCCACTCCAAATAGCTTCTGTCACATAAGGGATAAAAGGATGCCAGAGGGTGAGAATATTTTTCAAAACATAAAGCAATATTTCATCTTTATCTTTTTCAATTTTAGCAATTTCTAAATACCAATCAGCAAATTTAAACCAGGTAAATTCGGTGAGCTCTTCGGCTGCCAAAGAAAACTCAAAGTTTTCCAAACGAAGAGAAACAGACTCTATTAAACAATCCAAAGAACTTAATATCCATTTATCAGCTAAGGTTTTAGCTTCCGGAAATCGATTGTTAAAGTCGGCAAACGATCCCTTTTCAATCATTCCCGATATAAAGCGGGAAATATTCCACAACTTATTAATAAAGTTTCTCTTGGCTTCAATTTTATCCTCGCTAAAACGAATATCATTACCAGGAGTTGATCCCATCAGAAGGGCTAAGCGTGTCGCATCGGCTCCATATTTTTCTATCATATCAATAGGATCAATGCCGTTTCCTTTTGATTTTGACATTTTTTTACCTTTTTCATCCAAAATCATGCCGTGTAAATAAACTTTGTCAAAAGGAATCTCTCCAACGGCAAAAAACGACATCATAATCATTCGCGATACCCAAAGAGTTAAAATTTCATAACCGGTTTCGAGTACTTGGGTCGGGTGAAAATTCGCTAAATCACCGCTTTTAACGCCGTTATTAAAGCTTTCCGGCCAACCAAGGGTAGAAAATGTCCACATACCGGAAGAAAACCAGGTATCTAAAGTATCGGGATCTTGAATCCAACCATTTTCTATTGGAGCATCTCCTGTAACAAGAACTTGTCCGTCTTTATACCAGACCGGGATACGATGACCAAACCAAATTTGTCTGGAAATACACCAATCGTGTAAATTTTCCATCCAATCAATATAGCGCTTATTAAATCTGTCGGGGATGAACTCTATCTTGCCTGAGTTTGCCGCTTCGATCGCTTTTTCTTTTAAAGATTTACCGCCAAGTCTATCTATCTTTTTATCAACTGCAACAAACCATTGTTTTGAAGGAAGAGGCTCAATTGGCGTTCCGCAGCGATAACAAACGGATAAATTATTAGAAATATCTTCTTCTTTTTCCATTAAATCGGCTTCCTTTAAATATTTAACAATCATCTGACGTGCTTCTAAAACGTTTTTGCCGGAGAATTCTCCAAAACCTTCCTTTATTAAAGCATCTTCGTCAATAACTTTTATTATCGGCAAGTTATTATCTTCTGCCATCTTCCAATCAACCGCCGAATGGGCAGGGGTAACACCAAGAGCGCCGGTTCCAAAATCAGCCTCTACGTTGCGATCGGCGATAATCTTAATGTTTAAAGTTTGCCCGCAGAAATTAACGGAAAACTCCTTACCAATATAATCTTTATATCTTTCATCTTTTGGGTTAACAGCAACGGCCGTATCGCCAAGCTTTGTTTCCGGTCTGGTAGTAGAAATACTTATCGGAAAACTACCATCATATTTAAAAGTATATAATTTAGTATCCTGTTCTTTATATTCAACCTCATCATCGGCTAACGTCGAGTGACAACGGGGACACCAATTAACCATTCTTTCCCCTTGATAGATAATACCCTCATTATACATGGCAATAAACATGTCTTTCACTGCTTTTTGCCTTGTTTCGTCAAGAGTAAATGCCAAACGAGACCAATCTAAAGAGGCACCAATCTTTCTAATTTGGTGTAAAATAGTGTTTTGGGTGACGGTTAAAAAAGACCAAACCTCATCTAAAAATTTTTCTCTACCCAAAGAATGGCGACTTAGACCTTTTTCGGTTAGAAGTTTTTTCTCGACAACATTCTGGGTAGCAATAGCAGCGTGGTCAGTACCGGGAATCCATAAAGCTCTATAACCGCTTAAACGCTTATATCTAATCAAAAGATCCTCAATCGCGGCTGTTGAGGCGTGTCCGAGGTGTAATTTTGCTGTTATATTAGGGGGAGGAAGAACAATTGTATAGGCTGGCGCATTTTCCGGTAAATTTAAATTGTCTGGATTAAAAAACCCGGATTCTTCCCATTTTTTATAAATTTTATCTTCGTTCTCCTGAGGAAGATAGATTTTGTCAAGTTCTTTTTTCATATACTAAAATTAACAAAAAAACACCCTTAAGTC
>CAZREL010000054.1:0-4546 GCA_964599385.1 uncultured Gammaproteobacteria bacterium | reverse complement strand
GCTAAATTTTTTTCCTATTTTTATGCGCCGCGCGGACCGATTTTTAAAGTCGGGTTATCAATCTCTAAACGAGACGCCGTTCTGCTTGCTTTAAAAAAATACTTTTCCGCCAATTATCGCTGTCTGTTTTTGCGTTTTGAGCCGATAGAAATTGATTTCTCATTACCGCTTGTAAAAAGCATCGATTTGCAGCCGCGGAAAACTTTATTGCTTGACCTGCATCGGAGCGAAGAAGAATTATTATCTGCCATGCATCAGAAAACTCGTTATAATATCCGCTTGGCTCTTAAGAAAAATCTGCTTTTTTGTGAAGCCGACAAGCCTGCTTCAAAAAATTTTGATATTGATTTCGCTGATTTTTGGCGTTTAATGAAAAAAACATCAACGCGCGATACTTTTGGTATTCATGAGGAAAATCATTATCGCAACCTGCTTTTGTCCGGTGCTCCGGATATTAAACTTTATTTTGTTGAACACGAAGGCCGGCGCATTGCGGCGGGAATTTTTTCTTTTTTCGGCGCCAAAGCAACTTATCTGCATGGGGCAAGCGATGATGAATATAAGAATATGATGGCGCCCTATTTGTTGCAATTTGAGGTAATTAAAATTGCTAAAAAGTCCGGCTGCTTGCTTTATGATTTTTATGGCGTTGATGAAAAAAAATGGCCCGGTGTGACGCGCTTCAAAATGGGTTTTGGCGGCAATGTTTTTTCTTATGCCGGCACTTATGACCTGCCTTTTAATAATTTTTTATATTTTTTTTATCTTTTATTAAGAAAGTTAAGACGTTTATTTTAATATGTTGGAAATTAGCAATACCACTGATTATAAATTCTGCCGCCGCAAATCAGGCCGTCTTTTTGAGGCCTTTTTAAAAGATTATAAGCTGGCCGGCGCCGAGGTCTCTCTGGCGGTTATTTCTCCTAAAGAAATGAAGAAAATTAATAAGGCTTATCGGGGAATTGATAAGGCAACCGATGTTTTATCTTTTTCTAACCCCGGTTTTAAAAAAAACCGAAAAAAAGGCGATGCGCCTGATGCCGCTTTTCTTGGGGAAATCTTTATAAATGCTGAAGAAATTTTTAATTTGGAAGCCTATCAAGAGATGTTTTTGGAAATTGCTTTAAAACCCTCAATATCTAAAGCCCGTTCCGCTTATTTATTTTATTTTTTATTTGCCCATGGCTTGCTTCATTTGGCCGGTTTTCTTGATGATAGTGAAAAACAACGCTTGAAAATGCTGGCTTTGGGGAAAAAATTAATGGATAAAGCGCTTATTTGATGTTATAATTCCCGTATGAGGAATTTAAGGTTCACAGTCTTTATTTTATCCGTCTTAATAGGCGTTTTTTGTCTTACTCGAAACTCTCAAGCTGCATCAAGTGTGCATGGTGCCGCTTGGTGGGGTAATGACAATGGTTATTTATATTTTGATTGTATTGATTACGAAACTGGTTCTCGTTTGGATAGTCCTAATAATTTTGCTGATCCGCCCGATCCTTTGAGCTTTCATTTTTATATTGGCGGCTGCCTTATTAATCACCACACATATATTAATGACAACGGAAATTTATCTGGTTCGGCTTTTAATATGAAAGTCGGCTTAGTTAATTTCGGCGGCGTTGATACCCCGGTCAGCGTTCCGGCTACCGGCTGGGGCTTTAATGTAAATTGTCCAAGCGCTTGTAATGCCGCCAACAATTGTTCTGCTTGCTATAATTCCGCTACGCAGCGTCTTTACGGTTGGGCACAAGTCGCCTTAACCGGTGAATTAATCCGTCTTGATTATCAACCAGGCCCTCCGGCTAATGAAAATTTTTTACAGCTCAAGAATTGGAATATGAGTAGTTCAACTAACCCATATTATAATGTTTCTCCCGGTGATTTTGTCGGTCACGCTTCATCGACTTTTTCCGGTGCGCAGCAATCTTTGAGTTTTAACTGTGTGAGCGAAAATGGCGTTAATAATGGCGGCACTTGTGCGCTTAGAAATTATAAAGCTTATATCAGTAATCCATCGGTTGGAAAAATGTCGGCGCCTAATTGGAGCTATGCGCAGGCCTGTTCCAGCCGCCAAGCCAGGCAAGCGGTTTTAAAATGGATTTTAAAGAGCGGCATGCAAGAAGGTTTTGAAGTTGTGGTTACGGCCAGTGATGCTATTCCGGCTGATTTAAATAATGCCGTTTGCTGGAGCGGTCCGAAAGTCGGCAGTTTGGCAACGCAATATAACGTGCCAAACGCCAGTGATATAAAATGTAAGAGCGAGAGCAGTTTATCATATGACACGCCATATTATTGGTTTGTCCGTTTGTACTACACCGACAAAGGAGTTTCAACCACAACGCCGTGGTATCAATTCGGTGTTAATGATGCGCATGAGGGTTTAGTTTATGATGAAGACACTAATAATGACGGGAATCCAAAAACTTTTACAACCTATAAGCATGAATTTCCAATCCCATATTTTACTTGGTCGCCAGCTGAGCCGTTGGTCGGCTCAACAACGGTTTTTAATGCAATAACTCTCGGATCTTCTTCGCAATTTTTTACCGATGACAGTCCGATTGCTAAAAATTGCTGGAAATATCCTTTAAGCTGTCTTTTCTCCTGGACTAACAGCGAACCTTCTCCCGACATCAGCGACCCCAATGCTTCTGTAACGGAAATGATTTTTCATCGGCCGTCTTCAACTATGGCCGTAACTTTAACGGTGCGCGATAATACGCCGGAGCAATATAGCTGTTCGTTGACGCAAATTTTAAGCATTAATTATGGCTTGCCTGTTTGGCGCGAAGTTAAAGCTGAATAATATGAAGAAAAAAGCTTTCACTCTTTTGGAAATGATAGTGTCAATGGGCATGATAACTTTAATCATGGTTATTTTTATTGTTAACTATCGCTCTGCCAATAAGAGGACCGACTTAACGATGACAGCGCAAACAATTGCGGCCGATATCCATGCGGCGCAAAACTCTTCGCTTGGCCTTTTTAAATATGGCGCTTTAGGCGTGCCTGCCGGCGGCTGGGGGGTCAGCTTTAACAAAACAAATAATTCCTATACTGTCTTTGCGGATTTAAATATTCCCGGCAGCTTAGGCTATATGGCTTACGATTCTTCTTTAGAGGGTGATAAGACTAGCGGCGCCAGAGAAATTTTTCTTGGTTCCGGCATTGCGATAGATGCAATAAGGATGTATTCCGGCACCGGCACCGTTTCTTCAACCACGATTGCTAATATTACTTTTTTACCGCCTGATCCGCGGACAAATATTTATAATGCCGTAACAACGGCAACATCAACCGCCATGGAACTCGATTTAAAATCGTTATTTGATAGCCGCGTTAAAACAGTCCGTGTTAATTTTTTAGGTTTGGTTGAGGTTAAAGAATAGCTACTTGGAATTTTTATGCCCCGATTTATTAAAAAATCCGCTTTCAGTATTATCGAAATTATTGTTGTGCTTTTTATTATTTCCATCGGTCTTATTGGCATCCTATCTCTTATCGTGCAAAACATCCAAAGCCAGAATTATAATCAAGGAAATTTAATCGCTTATCAGCTCAGCCAGGAAGGCGTTGAATTAATTAGGCGTTTGCGCGACACTAATTGGAATTCATCCCAGGATTTTAACACCGATCTCGCTCCCGCTCCCGGCACCGTTTATAATTATTACATGGATTATAATGATGCTTTACCGACGGAAGTTTTTGATGCTAAGCCGCGTGAGTTAAAAATGGATTCCGATGGTTTTTATATTCATGATTCCGTTTCACCGACAGCATCTTCAACCGGTTTTTCTCGTTTGATAAGCGTTGAATTGCTTGATGCGGATAGAATGCGAGTCAGTTCCGGAGTTTACTGGCAGAATAATGGCCGTAATTATTCTTATATCGTTGAAACTTTGCTTTATGATTGGTTCTAATAAAAAAAATTTAAAAACAAAAATTAATAAATCAGCCTTTTCTTTGATTGAGGTCATTGTTTCGGTGGCCATATTTTCAATTATTATTTTAACCGTTACCGATATTTTCCGCTTAGTGATTGATGGGCAGAGAACGGCTATCGCCACCCAGAATGTTCAAGAAAGTTTGAAATATTTTCTTGAGGTGACCGGCAAAGAAATCAGGATGGCCAAGCGCAACGACGGTTCTTGCCCCGGAGTGACTGCCGGTTCCGTTTATGGCATATCCGATACGCAGGGCGATGATGTTTTAAGCTTTAAAAATTATTATGGTGAATGCGTCAGTTATCGCGTTACTTCTTATACTTCGCCTCAACTGGGAACAGTCAAGCGTTTTCAAATTACGCGCGACGCTAACACGGACTATATTTCTCCAACTCAAATTAATATTGATCGTTTAGATTTTATTTTAAGTTCCGGTTTGAATAAGCAGCCGCTTATCACTATAAATCTCGAAGCCCATGCTCTTGGCACCAAGAAAGCGGCGGCAAAAATGACAATCCAAAGCAGTTTGAGCTCAAGGTATTATAAAGTCAATTAAAGTTATGACGTTAAAAAACGGGAGAAAAAATAAATTATTTTTT
>CAZREL010000053.1:0-4985 GCA_964599385.1 uncultured Gammaproteobacteria bacterium | reverse complement strand
TGTTTAACTCCAATAATTTTCCCATCTTCTTGAAAAATTATTTTTTCTATTTCGTCTGTTCGCGGATTTATGTAAAGATGATAAAATTTTTCTTCTACTTCATTGCTATATGCGGGCTTATTATTTTTAAAAAAAATAAATAATTATTAAAAGACAGCAAATAATCGCCAAAATAAAAGCTATAAAAAAAATGATTAAATATTTTATTTTAACAAAAAGTGATTTTCTCATTTTTTCAAATTATAAAATAAAGTGTTTTCTATTTTCATTATAAATTCAGCATTTTTACTCTCCCAAGAGAAAATTCCAAATCATACTCTTTAGAAATTTTTTGATTTATCGTTTTATTTATTATGTATTTCATAAAGACTATATTAATCTTCAATATTATTTCAACTTATAATAAGTTGCCTTACCATTACCAAATTTCTGAATGATCCCATTAGAAATCAATTTGCGAAAATCCATATTTCTTGTCGCCCTGGCTCTATCTGTTACATCAGCATAATCACGATCAGTAATATAGCCCCATTTTTTTATAAAAGTAATAATTTTCTTATGATGCTCCTTCAAACGATTTTCCGGAATTTTGTTTTCTTCTTCCAACTCTTTAATAACTCGTAAAAGCTCATCGATTATTCCTTCGGTAAAGTATTCCAACCATAAAGTAAAATCTATCTTATCATTTATTTCATAATAATTTCCAAAGACGCCAACTTTCTCAAAGTAGCGGCTAATATTTTTATTATAATAATTTTCAAAACTAAAAAGATTAAATGTATTAAGTTTCATCTGAGCCAACAACACTTTCGTAAGCAGCCTGGCAGTTCTACCATTACCGTCCACAAAAGGATGAATAACAACAAATTGCTTATGAAAAATACCTGCCAAAATGAGCGGGTCTATTTTATTTTTATTTTTATCAAGATAAGAAAATAAATCTTTAAGCAAATCATGAACATCTTGATGATCTGGCGGCAAATAAACGACCTCTCTATTTTTCGGATTATTAACAAAAACTGGCTCCTTGCGAATTCTTCCAGAGCGGTATTTTTCAATTAAGCCAAAAGTGATGGTTTCTTGTGTTTTTAATATTAAATCGATATTTAAAATATTTTTATCTGCCAGATCCTTAATTAAAAAGTTTAAATCAATTAAGGCTTTATTGTAATTTAGAACTTCTTTCTCGCTTTCTCTGATATTTTCCGGTTTATTTTTAAGAATTTCTTTTACATCTGTCAGAGGCAAGGGGTTGCCCTCAATACTTGTTGAAGAATAAACGGAAATTTCACGAGCACGCCTTTCCATATTAACAAGAACTAAATACGAAAAATTTCTATTATTTAGCTCCACGACTAACTCGCCTATTCTTTTAATATTAGCAAGTAATTTATTTGTTATTGTATATTTTGGATTAAACATATATAGACGTATTTTAGACGTATTTTAGACGATTGTCAATAATAAAAACCCCGACTCTTTCAAGTTGAGGTTATAAATTTAAGATCAAAATTTAATCAAAAAATCGCATTGAATAAAAATCCCATCACAATAATTCCGACGGTAGTAATACCGAAAAATATTGATAGAAGCTGCCAGCGCATCACTTTTTTCAATATCAAGGCTTCCGGCAGAGATAAGGTAACAACGGCGGTCATAAAAGCTAAAATAGTTCCAAGAGGGACGCCCTTGTTAACCAAGGCTTCCATAATCGGCAGAACGCTAATTGAGTTGGCATATAAAGGCGCGCCAAGAAGCACTGCCGCAAATACGCTCCAATTAGATTTCCCGGATAAATATGTTTGTATAAGCGAATCGGGAACAAAGCCATGAATAAACGCCCCGATTAAAACTCCTAAAACAACGTAAGGAAAAATCTTCTTGGTAATGGACATGCCGTCTTGCCAAAAATATCGCAAAAGCTTCGTAAAAGGAATTTTTGTTTTACCGTTTTCAGCTTCAGTTTGCGCCCTGGATTTAAAATTCAACAATTCGGGAATAATATATTTTTCTAATTTCAACTTTTGCATCAACATCCCGCCTGAAACAGCTATAACGAGACCAAAGATGTTATATAAGATTGCTGCTTTCATGCCAAATATCGCCGGAAAAAGATATAAGGATGATTCGTTGATAAGGGGTGAGCTGATTAAAAAAGAAAAAGTAACGCCCAAAGGAATTCCCGCCCCCATAAAGCCGATAAACAGCGGGATGGAAGAACAAGAACAGAAAGGCGTAACAACACCAAGAAGCGCTGCCATTAAATAATTCAAACCAAGCCATCGTTTCTTGCTTAAAATTGCCCGCGCTTTTTCCATCGGAAAATAGTGTCTCGTTATCGCCATTACGTAATTAACCGCAACAAGAAGCAGGCCGATTTTTATAGTGTCGTAAATAAAAAAATTAATTGCCTCGCCCAAATAAGAACCATGGGGCAAAGCAATTAAATTATAGCTGATAAAATCAGCTAAAAATTGTATGGGGTAAAAAATATCCATACAAAAAAATTAAAGTTTTTCGGAGTAAGCAATAATGAAATCTTCCAGCTCTTGAACTTTTAACATCTTACCGGCCAAAGCGACTTTTCCGTTAATAACCAAAACAGGGCTGGCCATCATGCCAAAATCAATTATCTTTTGAATATCGGTTATGTATTCGACTTCAGGTGAAATTTTTAAATTAGACGCCGCTTCCCTGACTAATTCAAAAAATTTATGACAAGTCGGACAACCGCTACCTAAAACCTGAATACTTGTTATCTTATCAATCATAATTATTCAATGCAGCAGTCAATTGCTTTTTTAACTAACGCGCCAAGCTTGCCCATAAAACCTTTTTTCTCTTCATCTTCTTTATTGATTGCTTCATCATCAATCTTTTTAATATCGGAAGTGCCGATCAATTTCATATTCAAGCCCCAAAACAAAGAATAGAGTTTATAAGCTTTACCGAACAGTTCGTAAGCATCATCTTTTTTCCCTTGTGATAATTGCTTAGTTCCAACTTCCATTAAACGATAAGAAGCGGCCAGCAAGTGCTTAGAAATACACCACACTTCTCCTTCATATTCTTTGATAATGCGCTTTAACAAATCTTTGCGCATTTCTCTCACCTCGTTTATCAAATCATAATATTCATTCTTCCCGGTTTTAGCACCGCTGAAGAAAAAATGTTCTTCAATTCCAACAAGATTCATAATTGCAATAGTCAAATCTTGATCAGCTGATAAATCCATCTTTTCTTGCTTTTTCATGCTATCGACTTTTTCAATAAACTCGTTAAGGTCTTTGATCTGATCTTTATTTTCCATATGATTATTCTTAAATTATAATAAATTTTAACATTTAAATTTTAGCCCGAATTAGACCCAAATAGCAAGTTTGGCAGAATAAAGCTCAAAAAGTGCTATAATTTACTATATGGAAATAGGAGATAAAAAAATTCTTATCATAAGTGCCATTGTTACAACTGCTATCGTAATTATGGCGATTTTTGCTTTTGCAGAAACCGCCATGGCCCCGGAAGATGGCTTTGTAAAACAAAGTATTTGGCAAAAATTAACAAATACAGATAAAGAAGCTAAAAAAACTGATGAACCACCAACTTTACCCGAAGCTAAAGACACTGAAGTTACTCTAATTTTTGGCGGCGATATCATGCTTTCCAGACAAGTTAACGCCAAAATGGAAAAATACGGGAATTATAATTGGCCTCTTATAGAAATTGCCAGTACAACAAGAGAAGCCGATATTGCTGTTGCCAACTTAGAATCGCCTTTTTTGAAAAATGCTTCCTATCAAGTTCCAAGCGGCTCTTTTTCTTTTAAAGCTAACCCGAAAGCGGTCTCCGCCTTAAACTTAGGCGGCTTTGACTTGCTATCCTTAGCAAACAATCATATGTTAAATCAGGGGAAGCAAGGGATTATTGATACGCAAGAAATTTTAACGGAAAATAATATTGCTTTTTGCGGCGCCGGATTAAACGAAGAAGAGGCCAGAGAAGCCGTTATTATAGAAAGAAAAGGAGTAAAATTCGCTTTTCTCTGCTATGCCTACCCGGAAGATAATTCCTTGGCCTCAGAAACAAAAGCGGGAATCGCCGGAATGAATGAAGAAAAAATGATAATTGATATTCAAAATAACAAAGACCTATCCGATGTTGTTATTGCCATTATGCACGCCGGGACCGAGTATGTGACCGAACCTAATTGGCAACAAACAGAATTCGCAAGAGCCGCGATAGACGCCGGCGCCGACATAGTTATTGGTCATCACCCTCACTGGCCACAAAAATTTGAATTCTATCAAGAAAAACCGATTATTTACTCTCTCGGCAACTTAATTTTTGACCAAATGTGGTCTAACGAAACTAGACAAGGATTATTACTAAAAATGACTTGGCAAAACGGCTTAAAAGAATTAAAATTTATTCCGACAAAGATTGACGATTACGGTCAAGCTAAAATAATGGAGGATAAAGAAGAAATAAGTAGCTTATTTAAAAAAATCGGAGCAGAAGATGCAGTGATATTTAAACAAAATGACTAAAAATAAACAAAAATATTTAATAGCGATTGAAACAAGCTGCGATGAAACGGCTGCTTCTGTTATTTCTTTCCAAAAAGATAGCGATTCTTTTAATGTTTTATCAAACGTTATCTCTTCTCAAATAGAAATCCATAAGAAATATGGCGGCGTTGTCCCAGAGGTGGCAGCCAGAGAGCATGTCCTCAATATTCTACCGGTTATTGATGAAGCTTTAAAAACCGCAAAAATTAAAAGTTCGGATTTAGAAGCAATTGCTGTAACCGCCGGTCCGGGCCTGGTTACTTCACTTGTTTCCGGCATCGAAAGCGCTAAAACACTGTCCTATGCCTGGAAAAAACCAATGATTGCAGTTAATCATATTGAAGGGCATATTTTTGCTAATTTTATTAATCCAAATAAGGAAATAAAGCTACCGGCCATAATTTTGACGGTTTCCGG
>CAZREL010000052.1:0-5103 GCA_964599385.1 uncultured Gammaproteobacteria bacterium | reverse complement strand
TATCGGAAATGTTCATCTGGCAACCAATTGTCAGTATATGATATGTTTTTTTCATTTATTTCTTTTTAGTTTCTAAAATGCTTTCCGTGCTGCTGGCCACCGTTTTTTCAATCTTGTACAGAGCAAATTTCGGCCCGGTCTTCATGATTAAAGTCATTTTTAAATCAAAAGTCTTAAACTTGCCGTTATTTAAATAAGAAACAGCAGGCTCGTCAAGAAAAAAATTATAATAATAAACTGGATATTTATCAACTATAGCGGAAGCGACCTTCAAAACCTCGTCGTCCGGTAAGGAGGCAACAATAACTCGACGCTGCGGAAATAAATACTTATCATGATAACGGCTAATGACTATAGATCCGTCTTCTGTATTATTAAAAACATATTGTAAAGCTTGGCGCTCGGCGGCATTATTATAGCGCCAATAAGACAAGCCTTCCTCCGAGCCGAATAAGACAAAGCTTATTGACCAAGCGGCATAAAGCGTAACCAAAACAGCCTGTAAGCCAAAAAAGGCTATACGCACCGATCGCGGCACTTTTTTAAACATCGCTAAAACTGAATCACCGACTCTTACAATAATAAAAGAAGCAAGCGGCATGAGCCATAAATAAATCGGCAGCCAATAACGGGTATAAGAATTGCCAATTGTAACGCTATCCGGGTTGGGATTATCGCTAAATTTCCAGCTACCGTAATAAAAAATTAAAAAAGCGGAAACAAAAAGACCGGAAAAAATATAAACCAAATATTTTTTCTTCAAGCGAATAGCGCTTAAAAGAAGGAGCAGCGATCCGCCAATAAGCCCGCTCCAAACAAGATATGGGAACATCTTAAAAGCATAAGCTTCAAACATCAGCCATGATTGATCCGGCTTAAAGCCAAAATAAAAGATCATGCCTTTTAGCTTTTGGTAAAGACCATGCAAATAATCAAGACCGCCTGATAATGATTGAGCGATACCGCTGCCGGTTGCTGCGACCTCATCAATTGAACGGTTCATCTCATTATAGCCGCCGTAAAAAAATGAACCGTAAAGAATTTGATTATAATATGCGACCGGTAAAAGGGCTAAAAAAAGACCGCCGACGAAAAGCAACAACCTCATTAAACCGATTCGTCTGGCATAAAAAATCCAGACAAAAAAAAGCAAAGGGAAAAGCCATAAAACTTCAGAAGTTCTGGTTATCGTCGCCAACCCGATAAAAACGCCACCGAAAAACGCCGGTAAAAATGACTCAAACTTAGCCCGCCTCTCTTTCTTAACAAGCAAAGAAGACAGAAGATAAAACCCGCCAAGCATTAAAACTACAAACAAAACGTTGTGGAACAAAGCTCGAATTGAATAATAAATATAAACCGGAAAAAAAGCCAAGAGAAAAGCGGACCACAAAGCGATACGCTCGCTGAAAAGGCGGCGGATTAAAAAATAAAAAATAATAATTCCCAAAGCGGCAAAAAACGGCGTTAAAAACGGAATAACTGCTTGCCCAAAAATAAAAGCCAAGGAACCAAAAATCAAAGGCAGCCCCAAGAAGCTAACAGGCTTGGCATAACCGAAATCACTGCGCAAACTGCGCGGCATTGTCCAACCGGAAGATAGAGCCCCAGCTTCATCATAATACGACAACTCTCCGCTCGCACCATACAGGTTGGAGAAAAAGAAATTAGCCGTTTCATCAGGTGATGACCAGCGCGGATATCCGTCTGATTGATTTATAAAAATAAAAAGCGAAGTAAATAGAAAAAAAGCCAAGGCGAGCGCCAAGACAACAGTTGTTCCGCTATATTTTTTGATAATGCTTCTCATAGTTTTACATTTTAATGTTAGCGAAAATTACCAATTTTAGCAAGAATTTGCTATTATTAAGAGGTCTACAAAACTATGTCGCTAAAAATACCAAAAATAAACACTAACCTGCCCTGCTTCGATTGTTTTTTATTAGCCCTTCTGCCGGTCAGCGGGACTTTGCTCTATTTCTTCTATGAACTGAACTGGTTAAGTATTATTATCGCGCTTTTAACATCCTCCGGCATATCTTTTGTCATTTCTAAGGCCATTCAAAAAAACAGGACAGAGAAAAAAAATGAGCCGGTAAAAAAAATTAGCAAATCGGAGTTTATCAGTCTAATTGCCTTTCTATTTTTTACAATCCTCGCCTTTGCTGTTCTTATAAAATCAAGCAGCGACAAATCATTGATTTCTCCGTGGCAAGTTGTTCCCGAAAAATTCTTTTTCTTTTATACTTTCAGTGCCGCCTCCCTTTTTATCAGCTTAGGGTCTAAAAATATCAGGCAAAAAAGCAAGACTTGGCTCATTAGAATATTTTATTTCCTATCCTTTTCAGTTTGTCTATTTATTTATAAAGCGGGTTACGGATTCGACCCATTTATCCATCAAGCCACGATGGAATTTATCGATAAACACGGTTTTATCGAGCCTAAAAATCCATACTATATCGGTCAATATAGCCTAATTATCATTCTGCATCGCATCAGCGGTCTAAGCATTTCCTTCATAAATACTTGGCTATTAGCCATATTAAGCGCTTTTTTTCTGCCGGTCAGCTTGGCGAAATTTTTAAAAAGGCACGCAGCGGAACAAATTTCCATCCCCGCCCTCTTAGTTCTGGGCTCTGCGCCCTTTATTATGAGCGCACCGCAAAATTTAGCTTATTTATTTCTAATCTTAAGCATTTTTAGCGCTATAAAAACAAAATCTCTTCTACTCAGCTCTCTGTTTGCTTTAGCCAGCGCCTGCGTTCATCCTTTGGCCGGTTTAGCGGCCCTATCTTTCATTGTTTTTTCATTCTGGGATAGATATCAAAACAAACTGACAGATAAAATAAAAAAAATCGGCTTGGCCTTAATTTTTACCGGCGCTTCAATCGCTATCCCCGCAGCTCTTTACATCGGCGGCGGAGAGAGTTTGTCATTTAATCAAGCTATAATCGGTCTAAAATCATTCGGACAAAGTATTTTTCATTTTGATTTAGCAGGCAGAGAAAGCTCGGTTCTTAATTTTTCTTATTTATTCTTCTACAACAAAACCCTAATTTTATTAATTATTGCAATAAGCGGTTTCTTTATTATCAGAAAAAATAAAGAGACTTTTTCAAATCTTAAAGCTGCTCATCTAAGCTCTCTAAGCGCACTATTAGCTTTTATTTTAAGCCTAAGCATTAAATTTAGCGATGTAATCGCTTACGAGCAGAATGCTTATAGCCAGAGACTGCTTATCATTTCTTTTTTGTTCATGTTGCCGAGCATTCTTCTTGTTTTAAATTTGGCGGTTCAAAAAATTTTAAAACAAAATCAAGTAATAAAAATAATATTCCTGATTATGGCCTCCATCGTGTTAAGCGCCAGCCTTTACATTTCCTACCCGCGCTTGGACAGATACTACAACAGCCGCGGCTATAGTACCAGCAGCTACGACATCGCAGCCGTAAAGGCAATTGAACAGAAAATGACGGATCAACGCTATGCGGTTTTAGCAAACCAACAAGTAAGCGCTGCGGCCTTAAAAGAATTTGGCTTCGAAAAAAATGTTGGAGAAAATAGTGAAATTTATTTCTACCCCATCCCAACCGGCGGTAAACTCTACGAATATTATTTACGCGCTGTTTATGGGGCGCCGACAAAAAATTTAATGGAAGAGGCAATGAATTTTTCCGGCACAGATAATGTTTTCCTGGTTATAAACAAATACTGGAATCGCAGCGCCGAGCTCATCAATCAAGCCAAACTTGAAGCCGATAGCTGGCAAAGCATCGAAGATGAAGTTTATATTTTCCAGTACAACAAATAAGGTAAAGATTTTATTTTGAGTAGCATATTAATTTTGCGCCAAAAAAGCCGATGCTAATCGGCTTTTTGTACGCAAAATTAATCGGAACGAAAAATCAAATCTTTACCTGTTTTCTTTATAATCCCAAACAGGGCCGACAGAAAAAAACTTTTTACCGCCCTGCTGATTAATAATAACCAAAAGTTTTAAGTTATTAAGATCTGCCTTTAAAGTTCTATTGCCGTTTGGCAGCGGCCAAGAAATATACTTATTGCTATTGGCTTGCAAAATTTCCAATTGACCGGCGAAATTAAAAATATCTTCAATATCGTTTTGATCAAGCTCTTCTCCGCCAATTTCTTTTTTAACTATCCGTTTCATATTTTCAAGGTTGGAAGTTGAATTTTGAATTTCCTGAGAAGCGGATCTAACTTCAAAATTAACCTGTAAAATACCAAGCATATCGGACACCATTTTATTATTGGCTAAAAGTTCATTAACCAAGCTTAAATTCGGTTCGACATAAGAATATTCGACCCAGCTGGAAAAATCATTAAGCCCGCGACCGTCAAAAGATTCCTTAACTGTAAATTTATCGAAAGGAACCTGTAAATCAGCCCACATTGCCGCCGCTGAAGATAAATTACGGCTCTCCCATTCCGGTGAACGAGCATAAATCGGCATAGTCGTTTTATCGGCTTCCATTAAGCTCTTAATAACACCTAATGTCGACCAATAATTAGTTGTGTGCTTGCTAACGCTGGCGGATATTTCTTGACGCAAGGCCCCTGATTGTTTTTCGTAATCAACATAATTGATATTCTCAACAAAATACGGGTTATTAAGAACGGGATAAACCAGATTTAAAATATCTAAATGAGAGCCGTTGCAACGGCGCTTTGGATTATAGTATTCACATAAAGTGGTGTTCAAACCATTTTGCGTTGATTTGCCGAGATATCCCCCGACTAAAGGATAAGTTAAACGGCTAAACAAATAAGTATCGGGAGAATAGGAACCGGCCAGCATCTTAAATCCTATATTAACTTTGGCGCCCGTATCAGATTTTGACGGCCCGCCTTGAATTTCCGAAAATTCATATTTAGAAATAGCAGCGGCCAGCTTGTCTAAATTAGCTTGATATTCTTGGTTTTCTCCTTTAAACAATTCTTCAATATTATAATTATCGCCAAAAACAGAGTACAAAGAATCACGATAATCAACGTAATCGAGATCATCACGCAGACCCTTAAAAAATGACATGGCTTTATAAATTCTTGCCCAACGATTTTTAAGTTGAGGCAAAGAAGAAA
>CAZREL010000051.1:0-5482 GCA_964599385.1 uncultured Gammaproteobacteria bacterium | reverse complement strand
AATTTTGCAAATCCCTTTACAAACAACAAAAAAAAGACTAAACTCCAAATATAAATAAATATCCCGCTAAAAACCGATTGTCCGGCCCACCAAGCCGGATGGAAATATCCAGAGCTTGCTTCAAGCTCCCAAGGCCATAAAGCGCAAAAAGAGTCCGAGCGAAAGTTCGGGAAACCGGGTGGAACCGCGAGACAAAAGTCCCGTCCCGATATCAGCAATTATTATTGCTTATATCAGGAGGGGATTTTTTATATAAATTTAAAAATAATAAAACAACAAACATATGAAGAATGAAAATGAAAACTTAGAGCTAATGGCCAAGCGCCACTCTCTCTCCCATCTGTTAGCCGCTGCCGTCAGCGAGCTCTACCCACAAGCAAAGTTTGCTATCGGGCCAGCTATTGAAAATGGCTTCTACTACGACATTGATTTCGGAGAAACTAAAATCGGTGAAGCTGATTTGAAAAACATTGAAAAGAAAATGGCTTTCTTGGCTAAGCAAAATTTAAAGTTTGAAAGGCGCGAAAGCGAAATTTCTGAAGCCTTAAAAGAAGCACAAAGTAAGGATGATATTTATAAAGCTGAACTGATTTCCGATTTACAAGCGCAAGGCGAAAGTGTTGTCAGCTTCTATAAAGTCGGAAATTTTGAAGATTTATGCCGCGGTCCTCACGTTGATAATACAAATAAGATAAAAGCCGGCAGCTTTAAACTACACAAATTAGCCGGCGCTTATTGGCGCGGGGATGAGAAAAATAAAATGTTAACCCGTATCTACGGATTAGCTTTTAATAGCAAAGAAGAGCTTGATGAGTATTTAAAAATGATGGCAGAAGCAGAAAAAAGAGACCACCGCAAAATTGGCAAAGAGCAGGATTTATTTATGATTCATGAATACGCCCCTGGCATCCCCTTCTTCTTGCCTCACGGAATGACAATTTTAACAGAGCTTATTAAATTTACTCGTGAGTGTTCTTATGGCGAGGGTTATAAAGAAGTTAAAACTCCGCAACTTCTCAACGCCGAACTTTGGAAAACTTCCGGACATTGGGATCATTACCAGGAAGACATGTTTATCCTCCATCACGCTGAAGACGATTGTGATTTAGGAATTAAACCGATGAACTGCCCAGCGCACATGCTTATTTTTAAAAGAGATGTTAGATCATACCGCGAACTCCCTCTACGTCTCGCTGAAACAACAACTTTGTATCGTAATGAGAAATCTGGCACCCTACATGGCTTAACTCGCGTTCGTTCTCTATCACAAGATGATTCTCATATCTTCTGTTCCAATGAACAGGTGATGGGTGAAATTGCGGTTTTACTTGGTAAAATAAAAGAAATTTATTCTGTTTTTAATTTGAAAATTGATGAAATTCATTTATCAACCAGGCCGGAAAGTTTTTTGGGCGAGAAATCTGTTTGGGATAAGGCGGAAGATGACTTAAAAGGGGCTTTAGCTCAAGCCGGGTTGGAATATAAAATCAACGAAGGCGACGGAGCTTTCTATGGTCCAAAAATTGATGTCAAAGTTAAGGATGCAATTGGCCGCCAATGGCAACTTGCAACAATTCAACTTGATTTCCAATTACCAATGCGTTTTGAACTATCATATAACGACAAAGACGGCAGTCAAAAAACTCCAGTCGTTATTCACCGCGCCTTACTTGGCTCTATTGAAAGATTTATGGGAGTTATCATAGAGCACTTCGGCGGCGCCTTCCCTGTCTGGTTATCCCCTGTTCAAGTTAAACTTGTTTCTGTCGCTGAAAGCCATATTCCGGCTTGCGAAAAAATTGCCGGACAATTGCGCGCCCAAGGAATCAGGGTCGAAATTGATAATGCCAACGAAACTGTCGGTAATAAAATAAGAAAAGCGGTCGCAGAAAAAGTTCCTTACATGCTTGTTATCGGCGACAAGGAGGCGGCTTCAGAAAATCTTAATGTTCGCGACAGAGGCGCTCAAGAAACCAGAGAGATTTCTATGAATAACTTTGTTTCTGAGTTGAAAGAGAAAATTGAAAAGAGATTAATGTAGGTTTTAAGTTGGGAGCGGACCTTCTTCTTGGCGAATAATCTTCATCCACTCTCTTTTTAATGCATTAAACTCAGCTCTTCTGACTTGATGCCTGGCCTCACCCATCGCCGCTAAAAAATACTCACTCAATTCATTTTTATCCATTTGCAGATAAAGCTGTTTTTCTCTGACCAACTGTTTGAGGCAAGATTTTATTAAAGAGGCAAGGCTGATACCAAGCAGGGCGGCTAATTGCTGGGCATCGCGCTTCAGCACGCAATCTATTCTTAAGTTAAAAGTTTCTACAGACATTTTATTTGTTATTTGTTAATTTTTCAGATTTGTGGTTTCCTCAACATAGCACTTTCTCGGACCGTTTTTTGTGTATACACAATGTGTATACATCAACTTCGGACTCAAAAAGTATATCCCGCCAGCCAATTATACAATATTGATACTCAAAAATAGTTAAAAAATTAATAAACAAAAAATCAGGGCCTTGCGGGGCTCTGATTTTTTTATATTCATCTAAGTTTACAAAATTTATCCTTTCAACCTGCGCCACTTATTTAAAGCTTTAAGACGGGCAAGTTCTTTATCAAGCTGAGCGGCGATGTTGGCGAATTGAACTTCATCAACATCAGAAACTTCTTTCTTTCTCTCTTCGGCTCTCGCGCGCGCCTCCTCAATTCTCTTTTCATCAAGCTCTTCAGCACGTTCAGCAGTGTCGGCTAAAACCACGATTTTATCGCGCATAACCTCTAAAAATCCTCCGGAAACCGACATGATTTCCATTTTTCCTTCGGCTGTTTTAATTTCTAAAACGCCTGGCTTTAAAACAGAAACCAAAGGAATATGGTCGGCTAAAACCGTTATTTCACCGCTTGTGGTTGGCACGGTCACTTGTGTAATTTCGCGCTCCAAAACAACGCGTTCCGGAGTAACTATTTCAAATTGTATTCCTTTATTAGCCATATTTATTTTTTAGCGGCGGCAACAACATCATCGATTGAGCCCATCATATAGAAATCTCCCTCGCCGATAGAATCATGCTTACCGTCCAAAATTTCTTTAAAGCCGCGAATAGTGTCAGCAACTTTAACATAAGCACCGGGACGTCCGGTAAAAGTTTCGGCGACTGAAAAAGGCTGGGATAAAAATTTCTGAATTTTTCTGGCGCGAGCAACGATAATTTTATCTTCATCGGACAACTCTTCCATACCCAAAATTGCAATAATATCCTGAAGCTCTTTATATCTCTGCAAAATTTTCTGTACGCCGCGCGCAACTTCATAATGCTCTTCACCGACAATTTTCGGGTCAAGAATTGTTGAAGATGATTCAAGCGGATCAACGGCCGGATAAATACCGAGTTCGGACAAGGGGCGGGACAAAACAACAGTTGAATCCAAGTGTCCAAAAGTGGTAGCTGGGGCCGGATCGGTTAAGTCGTCAGCCGGAACGTAAACAGCTTGAATAGAGGTAATGGAGCCATTCTTAGTTGAAGTAATACGCTCCTGAAGTTCGCCCATTTCAGTAGCGAGCGTCGGTTGATAACCTACAGCCGATGGCATACGCCCAAGAAGAGTGGAAACTTCTGAGCCGGCTTGAGTGAAGCGGAAAATATTATCGACAAAGAACAAAACATCTTGATTCTTTTCATCGCGGAAATATTCGGCGATAGAAAGACCAGTCAAAGCTACGCGGGCACGAGCTCCCGGCGGTTCATTCATTTGGCCGAAAACCATGGCTACTTTATCAAGAACGCCGGCATCTTTCATTTCATGATATAAATCATTTCCCTCGCGAGTACGTTCGCCAACACCGGCAAAAACAGAGTATCCGCCGTGCGCTTTAGCGATATTGTTAATAAACTCTTGAATAACAACCGTTTTGCCGACACCCGCACCGCCGAATAAACCGACTTTTCCGCCTTTGGCGATTGGACAAATAAGGTCGATAACCTTAATACCGGTTTCTAAAATTTCGGTCTTAGTTGATTGGTCGGCAAAATCCGGTGCGCCGCGATGAATTTCATATTCCTTATCAGCCTTAAGCGGGCCGGCATTATCAACTGTCTCGCCTAAAACATTTAAAATACGGCCAAGAGTCCCGGCGCCAACCGGAACGCTAATTCCCTTGCCAGTATTCACAACTTCATCACCTCTTTTCAAACCATCAGTTGAACCCATCGCCACAGTACGGACAACATTAAAACCGACATGTTGCTGAACTTCTAAAATAACCTTAGCATTGCCTTTGGCAACTTCAAGCGCAGTATAAATTTCCGGCAGAGAACTTTCAAAACTAACATCAACGACTGCGCCGATAATCTGCTTAATGCGTCCGATTTGTTTTTTATCTTTTTCCATATTTTTATCTTTTTGCTTATAAATCAAATTACTTAGCAGCTAAACTGGCGGCGCCGGCAGAAATTTCTGCGATTTCGGAAGTAATGGCGGCTTGCCTAGCTTTATTGTAAAAAAGTGTTAGTTCATCAACGAGGTCGGAAGCGGCACCAGTTGCTTGATGCATGGCTGCCATGCGGGCACTGTGTTCGGAAGCATTTGATTCAAGAAGGGCTTGTAAAAGTTGGACCTCAATCATGCGCGGCAGAATCATCTCAAACACCTGGATTTCATTCGGTTCATATTTAAACATATAATCCGAGCCAAGATGCTTCCTATCTTTCTCTTTAATAAATTCCTTATTCGTGCCGAGTTTATCACTTTTACCGATTGCGCCCAAATATTCATCTTCAGTATCAACATCAATTGGTAGTAATTGCCTGACGCGCGGAACTTGCTTAACCGGATTAACAAAATCGGTATAGGCCAAAACAACCTTGGAATAATTGCCGCTTAAAAATTCTCTAACGATCATTTTCGCCAGAGGAATAACATCCGCCAATCCGGGATTAGCATCGTTCTTTGGAAATTCGGCAATAATTTCATATCCAAAGCGCCTGGAAACAGCCGCCCCTCTTTTACCGATGATAATAAAATCAGCCCCTTTATCATGCTTCTGTACCGAACGAATAGCTTTGTTGATAATAGCTGAATTAAAACCTCCACAAAGCCCGCGATTCGAAGAAACAAGAACTATAAGGGAAGGCTTAGCATCTTTTCCCTTCTGCAGCAAAGGGTGTTTGATATCGGAAAAAGCAGCCGATGCGGCAATATTAACAATAGTCTCCCAGCCAAGATTGGCATAGGTTCTAGTTTTTAAAACAGCTTCAACGCTACGGCGCATTTTTGCCGCCGCCACCATTTCCATAGCCTTAGTAATTTTTTTGGTGTTGGAAATTGAGCGTATTCTTTTTTTGATTTCTTTTGCGCTAGTCATTGTTTTCGTTTGAATAGTCTATTCCTTCTTTGCATGCGGTAATAATTTTTATTAAAGCCGCTTCTGTTTCTTCATCAATCACGCCGCTTGAAGCAATATTTTCTAAAGTCTTGTTAT
>CAZREL010000050.1:0-5571 GCA_964599385.1 uncultured Gammaproteobacteria bacterium | reverse complement strand
CCATTTGGGTGGTTTTTGTGTTATAATTATCATATATATTAATTATAAAAACGATATGAAAAGAAAACTTTTTTTATTTTTGTTTGTTATTCCTTTTATTTTAAGTGCTTGTAAAACCAATTCAATTAACCCAGACAAACAAGCCGCCATAAAGGAGGCGCCGGCAACGCAGGATATTTTAAGCTCAACTCTCGAGGTTTCTCGTGCTTATATTGACTTACGTGAGAGGACAGACGAAATTCTAACTCAGCCAGCTTCTTATGCGGATTATGAAATCTGGAATGAAAGTTTATCGAAACTTATTATTGACTGGGAGTCGTATGAACAATTGTCTAAAAGCTTGGAAGAAAAAGCCGACAATTATATTGGAGAGAAGATTGTTTTGAATTTAATCCCCTATGCTTCGGCTGCCAGCAATAAAGAAATTAACGATGTTTTTGATAAGGCTCCGGCGGGAAAGAAAATAAAAACCCTGGCAAATTTTTTAGGTGTTGATGCTAAGCGTGCTTATACAATTTTAAAACAAACTCAAAATGAAGTTGAAGCAGAAGCTTGGAATGAAGCCGGTGATACTTTCAAGAAATTAGAAAATTCCGCAGTGGTTATAAAGGATGGCTGTAAAGTAACGGCTTTTGTTGGCGGGGTTATTTTAACCGGCGGTGCGGCCGGGTTTGCGGCAGCCGGAACAGTGGCTAAAACCGCGGTCATTGTTTCAGGGGCCGACTTGGTTTTGGAAGTGACTGAGGATGCCGCTCATATTTCCTTGGGCGATAATAATAAAATTTCGGAAATTGCCGGAGACATCAGAAAAATTACCGAGCCGGCCGCTTCAATTTTGGCTATTGCCGACATGCCTAAAAATTTAACAAAGGGGGTTGATAAATTAAATGCTTGGGTGTTTGGCGCCGATCAATTCCGTTCCGTTGTCCAGGATGGTAAGATTATCGGTATTTCTTTACCGGCTTATGTATCTGAAAAAAATGGATTAAAACCGGAAATGGTTGTTCTTGAGCCCGGATCGGAAAATGAATGGAAAAATGATCAGGGGTCGGCATTTGAGAATTTTGTTGCCGAAAACAGCAATTCGCTTCCTGGCGATTTATCAGAAGAGCCTTCTTTTGAGAATCAGGCAACAAGCGATAATGAAGAAGAATCAACTAATAATTTCGGAACCGAAGCTCAGGCTAAAGGATCGGACGGTGTAGTCACTGCGACTTTTATCGGTCCGGAGGAATCATCATTTGTTCCTTCCCAAGCCAGAATGTGGGAAGTGAAAGTTGATAATTTTGACAACCAAGGCGGGCTGGCTAATTATCTCTGCGACTTTGTGTTTTATATGGATGGCGCTAAATATGCGGAAATGCTGGATGTCAGAGGCTGTGCTTTTACTGGTACACTTATTGGTAAATCTGGAAATTTGAAAGCGGAGGTTAATGTGAAATTTATGAAAAATAGAGCTGTTTATGATGAAAACGGCAAGTTCATAGAATTGACTCAGGATGTTTATGATTCTATAAAGCTTAGCCGTGAATTTAAGGTCGGCAAGTAGGATAAAATATTTCAGCCAGATTTTAATTTAATTATTAATCTCTTAATCCATGCGCTACGCTTTCATTGTATCCGGCGCTGCTGATTTCAATAAAATCTGCTTTGCCTTTTAAGTCTTCAATTGTCTTGGCGCCAACATAAGTCATGCCCGACGCTAGGCCGCCTAGTAATTTATTAACAATTGGACCAACTGGTCCTTTATATTTTGTCTTAGTCATTTCTCCTTCAACATGGACAACTTCATCAACCTTAGTTCCATCCAGCGCCATTTTTTTGACTGTTGCCAGGTAACTGGCCATGCCTCGGTATTCTTTAAATTCTTCATCGCCGATTTTAATTATTTCTCCCGGACTTTCAAGAGTACCGGCAAATAATGATCCTGACATTATACAGTCTGCACCGGCGCCAATTGCCTTAACAATGTCGCCGGAATTTTTCATGCCGCCGTCAGCACACAAGGGAACTCGTCCTTGGCTGGCTTCATAGGCATCCATAATGGCGGTAATCTGCGGTACGCCGGCGCCGGCCATAATTCTGGTTGTACACATTGAGCCGGGACCGATCCCAATCTTTATAGCATCCGCTTTTTTACTGATGAAATATTCGGCGGCATCTTTAGTGGCAACGTTGCCAACCATGACATCAATTTTCGGGTAGTTTTCTTTAATGAAATCAAGAGTTTTGCCGGTTCTTTTGGAGTGCCCATGAGCGACATCAAGAACAATAATATTTACTCCAACTTCATTTAAAGCTTTAACTCTTTCTTCATAATCTTTAACACCAACTGCCGCTGCTGTTATTAAACCGGCTTCTTTAACTTTCTTTATCTCGGCAATTTGGTCTTCAATGCTTAAGAAGCGATGAATAACGCCAAGCCCGCCAAGTTTGCCGATTGCGATTGCCATAGTACTTTCACAGACCGTGTCCATATTGGCGGCGATAATTGGAATATCTATGGAATAATTTTTTGTTACTTTTGTTTGGAAATTAACTTCTTTGCGGGAAGCAATTTTATTGTATTTTGGAACAATGAGAACATCGTTGAAAGAAAATCCTTTTCCGATTATTCTGGCCATATTTTTATAGATTATTATTGGTGTTTATAAAATATTTACCTTTGTTATTCTATCACTCATTGAGCATCATCCACAAATCCTCTTTATCTTTCAGTCGGCGTTTTAAATCTTCGAGCTCTTTTATTTTTTCTGGTTTGTAATCGCTGTAGTGTTCCAAAAAATAAGCCATAAGCTCTTGCTTGTAAGCTTCCATCTCGGCAATTTGTTTTTCTAAAATTTTAATTTCTTTTTTCTTGGCTTTGTCCTCAAGATAGGATGATGTTTTATCTTCATTTTTTTTCTCCTCCATTTCCTCTTCTTCTTTTTGTTTTAATTCCTTTTCCAACTTAATGACGTAATCATCATAATTTTCATGCTTCTTTTTGGCAATGCCGTTTTTTATTTCCACAATACCGGTTGAAACAAAATTGGAAAAAGTTCTGTCATGGCTGGCAAAAAGAATTGTTCCGGCCCATTTGCGCAAAGCCTGACCAAGCGCTTCGGTTGTATCAAAATCAAGGTGGCAGGTCGGTTCGTCTAAAATCAAGATATCTGGTTTTGATAATAATAATCCGGCCAGAAGCAGGCGGGATTTTTCTCCGCCTGATAAAACGCTAACTGGTTTTTTAAGCTCCTCATCTTTAAAAAGAAAATCACCGGCCATTTTCATGACGCTTTCTGTTTTTAAATCACTGGAGGCAACACGACGTAAAAAATCGCCTGCTTGTTCGCGGCTGTTCATTATTTCCATTTCTTCTTGGCTGTGCAGAGCGATGCGGCTGTTGGCGGCAAATTTAAAAGAACCGCTGATAGCATCTAAACGTCCGGCTAAAGTTTTTATCAGCGTGCTTTTTCCTTGGCCGTTTAGACCGAGCAAGGCCAACCTTTCTCCGGCGCGGCAATCAAAATCAATATTGCCAACAACAATTTTTCCTTCATAGCCGATAGAAAGATTATTTATTTTTAAGGCAAAGTTTGTTCTTTTTTCAACCGGTGGGATTTTTATTCTTGTAATACTTGATTCATGTTCGATGCTAATTCTTTTTTCTTCCAATTTATTTATTTTACGGATTAAAGATTGCGCCTGTCTGGCTTTTGAATCTTTAAAACGAAAGCGGTCGACAAATTCCTGCCAATGTTCTTGTTGGCGTCTTAAGCTTTCGTTGGCTTTAATGGCTGCGGCTAATTTTTGTTCTTTAAAAGCCAGGTAATCTTCAATGTTGCCAGGATAATGATAGCAGCCGGTTTTAGAAATTTCTATCGTTTCATCGCAAGTTCTTTTTAGAAATTCACGGTCATGAGAAATAATTAGAAAACTGCCTTTATAGGAATTTAAATAGTTTTCCAATAAGATAAGAGTGTTCAAATCCAGGTAGTTGCTTGGTTCATCGAGTAAAAAAAGATTAGGCTCTTTTAAAAGCATGCCGCAGAGGCGCAAGCGCATGCGCCAGCCACCCGATAAGCCTTTAGCTGGTAATTTTAATTTTTCTTCATCAAGTTCAAAACGACTGGCCAGTTTTTTAGCGCGCCAATCCGGGCAATCACCTTGTCTTATTAAATATTCCAGAGCACTTTCCGTGTCAGTCCAGTCTTCGTTCTGTTTTAGATAGCCGATGCGAGCGTTTTCGTGGATAATCATTTCACCGTCATCCGATTCTTCTTCGCCGCAGATGATTCTGAACAAGGTTGATTTGCCGGCGCCATTAACGCCGATAACGCCGATTTTCTGTTTTTCCGATACGGCAAAAGACAGGCCGGAGAAGATGCTTTCACCGCTATATTCTTTCTTTAAATCTTTGACTTGTAATAATATCGGCATATACGTCTTTATCTTATGGCAAGTTCTGCTTCCTGGCAATATATGTTAATATTTATAAATAAAGTCACATTTTTTAATAGCCTTATGGATTATATTTTAAATTTTAAAGCTTTTGATATTGTTGTTGCTATTTTTCTTGTTTTAAATATTTTTTCTTTTCTGCTCATGGCAATTGATAAAGCCAGATCAAGACAAACAAATGAGAGGCGAATTTCGGAGGGGATGATGTTTTTTCTCTCAGCCGCTTTCGCCTCTTTTGGTGTTTATGCCGGCATGTTTGCTTTTAGGCATAAAACCAAAAAATGGTATTTTTTGTTAGGGATTCCGCTTCTTATGCTGGAAAATTTAGCGACTATTTATCTTCTCTTGACATATTTTGATTAATATATTAATGTTTGGAGGCTAAACAAGCAAAAATAAGTAAATTAAAAATAGAATATTAACCAAAAATTTAAGAGATGACACAAGAAAGTCAGTACGCAAAATTGGGCGTTGACGCCAGGAAAGAAGCGGTTAAAGCCGCTTTTGCAGGAGTGATTGATAGCGAATTTTCGGATGCCTTTGTAAATATCATTCAGGATCCTTACTGTGATGATCGTTTTATGACAATGCATATGGATGGCGACGGTAGTAAGTTTATCCAGCGCCTCCTTCATTATCTGGAAGACGGCAAACCGGAGGTTTTTAGAGGAATGGTAGATGATGCTTGGAGCATGAATGCTTCAGACATTGCGGCCGCTGGTTTCGTTTATGAACTTTGGCTTTTAACGGACGTTATTAATAACGGCTTGGACAAAGATCTGAAACAGGTTGTTATGGAGCAAGTCGCTATTCGGATTAAAGAATTGAAGGAGATTTACTCCGAACACGGTTTTAAGATTAAATTTTTGGGTGGCGAAACAGCTGACCTTAAGCATCAAGTAAAATCGGCCGTGTTTGATATGGGTATCACCGCCTGGGCAAAAAGGGAAGACCTGGTTATTGGTAACATCTGGCAGGGTGATGTGATTTATGGTTTTGCTTCCGATGGTCAAGCTAAATGGGAAGTTGAGCGAAACTCTGGCATTATGTCTAATGGCTTGACTTTAGCGCGTAGCGCGCTGATGAATGCTGACTATAATTTTAAATACCCTTTTTTAATGAAAGACG
>CAZREL010000049.1:0-5656 GCA_964599385.1 uncultured Gammaproteobacteria bacterium | reverse complement strand
AATTTGACGCTGTTTCTTTCGGTGTTACTCCAGGCCAATCACAGACCCTTGCTCTCACAACAGTTGAATATGTAAATGCTAAAGTTGGCGGCGTAGGAGGAATTGGCGCCGGTACAAGCGGTCAAACATTGCGTCATGATGGGACTGCTTGGGTGGCGAATTCATTGCTTTATAATAACGGCACTAACGTGGGAATCGGTAACACTGCGCCTGGAAATAAGCTTGATATTACCGGCAGTTTTGGTGTTAATGGAATTTTTAAGGGCTATGGTTCTTCTAACGGTAATTTCTTTGAAGGAAAACTCGGTGTTAATTCTTTGTCAGCTGGTTCGGCTAGTTTGGCAGTCCTTGGCAACGCTGCCATTGGCACCGGTTATTTAAGTTCTTCCGCTCCTGCTAACGGCTTGATAGTTCAAGGTAATGTTGGTATTGGAACCAGCTCTCCGGCTGAAGCCTTGCATGTTGTCGGTAATTCACGTTTTGACGGCGGTATGACTTTAAATGGTAATTTAAACATGAGCGCTTCAACTTTGATAGTTAATAAAATTACTGCCAATACTATCGACCCTCTTTACACTATTGGCGGTGTTAAATATTCCACTTTTGCTTCTGCTATTTCCGGCGGAGTTAAAGAAGAATATGTCGGCCGTATTAAAGCTTCTGATTTTGTTAAACAGGGAGGGGATTATGAAGCAGTACTTGATATGGAAAGAATTGAAAAGGGAAGTGATTTGTGGGTTTGGTATCGTGTTATTGATTTTAATGACGACAATGTTGAAATTTTCTTAACACCAAAAGGCGAATCTGCTTCCATGTATGCTTATATTCAGGAAAAGAAAATAATTATAAGAAGCGACAAGGCGGTTAATGCCTATATTCGTCTTGTTGGCAAGCGTTTCGATTGGCGCCAGTGGCCAACTCGAGCCGAAGATCAAAATCAGCCCGGCGGCTTGTTCGTTGATTAATAATGTTGTATAATACAGTCATAGTTAATGATTATTTAATTATCATACTTATTAAACTCGCTTTCTTTCTCAGGGGCGAGAAAGTGAAAAAATATGGAAAATGAAAAACAGCTGAAAGGCAACAAAAAAACGATTATGATAATAGTCGGCGTCGTTGTCGTGATTGCCATTATTATCGCTATCGTTATGTCTGGATCTAAAAAACAGGGTCCGGAAGAAAACGTTCAGACTCCTGAAAACCAAGGCGAAACAAACACTCCGGTTGAAGGAGAGAACGCTGAAGGCGCGGAAGGAGAGGGCGCTGCTCCGGTTGAAACAGAAGCAGCCAATCCTGTTCTTAAAGGAGCTGTGGTCCAAGCTCCTGGTGCCGACTTGGTGACAACTGAAGGAAAAGTTGTTAATCAGGAGGGTAAGGAGGTAAAAACCGATGTTGCTTATAACTCGCCTGAAGCACCTCATCAGACAATGGCTTTAACTGAAACAGAAAAGAAAGAAGTTATTGGCAAGGCGACAAAATTAAGCCTTGACTCAAATGGCTTCACTCCTAAAGAATTTAGAATTGGCGCCGGAGAAGCTTTAACGATAACCTTAACCGGTTCTGACGGCTCTTCCCATATCCTTGCTTTCGCTGATCCTAAGTTAAGTGCTGTTTACATTAATGTTAGACCGGGTGAAACAAGAGCGGTAACTTTCAATGTTCCGAAAGAAAAAGGCTCCTATATTTTCTTTGATGATTTCCCAGGTGCCAGACAAAGAGGTTTTGAAGGCACTATGATTGTTGAATAAAGAATTAAAATTATTTACGCAAAATAAAAGACGGTGTTTTTACACCGTCTTTTTTGTGTTATAATATTTGTATCGTTTAGGCATAACTTAAATCAATATGGAAAATAGAGAAGAAACAAAAGAAGAGTTAAAAAATAGTGCGCCAAGTGATGATGCGGATTCCCGGGATGATGATTTAGATGAAGAACTGAAGAAAAAAAAGAAGGCTCGCATTTTGATAATTATTGAAATCATTCTTTTGTTGTTGGTTATTGTATTGGCTGTCATATTTTTTTCTTCTCGTAATAAGCCGGATGTAAAAGTTTCTAATTATTACGGAACAAACAAGATTAGTGGAAATAGTAATTCAAACAATCAAATAATAAATGAAAACGAAGCACCGCAAATTGAGACCGAAAATTCATCGCCTATAGAAAATAATAATCCGGCTTCTATAGGCAACGAACAATCAGGAATGGAAAGTCAGCGTTTATTTTTACCAGTTCCAAATCAATCGCCGGTCAGCTCTGAAGAACAGATTCCGGCCGGTGCGGTGCATGTTCTTGGTATGGAAGACGGTTTTTCTCCGGCTGAATTCAAGGTTAAAGCTGGTGAAGAAGTAACTTTAGCTCTAACTTCCCGCATTGATTATCCGGTCATTTTAACTTTTTATGATGAAACGATGCCGGCAATTTCTATCGGCTGCGGTCCAAGGGAGACGCGCTGGGTTACTTTTACGGCGCCTCAAAAATCCGGCCGCTATATTTTCAAAAATGATGTTTTTGGCAAGAGCGCTCAGGTTGGTGCGATGATTGTTGAATAATTTTAAAAAAAATTTAAACCATTTTTATGCCGCAAAAAAAGAAATCATCATCAATACCGACTCAGCTTATTGTCGTTGGCGCGGTGCTGGTGGTTTTAGTTATTGTTTTTGTAATTTTAATTTTAAATAAAAATTCTTCTTCGCCGTTGCCAGAAAATTTATCGGAAAATCCAATAGCCGGCATTGATAATGAAAATGACGGAGAAGATAGCGTCGTTTTTAATCCGGCTGACTCCATTGAAACAGTTGACAATCTTGATTCAGCGCTTTCCGATGTCGCCGGAACAAGTTTAGTGACAGAAGATGGCAAGGTTGTGAATAACAAAGGACAGGTGCTGCAAAATAACGCCGTTCCGATGACAGACTTGGCGCCTAAATTAAGCGCGCCGATTGATCCAAGCACTTTGATGTCAGGCACCATTAAATTAACAGCCGACGAAAAGGGTTTTTCCCCGGCCGAGTTTACAGTTAAATCCGGTACGGCCTTGACCTTATCTCTTAGCGCTGTTGGCGTCGGTTCCCGTCTTGTTTTTGAAAACACATCCTTAAGCGCTTTGGAGATCCCGGTTCCGGCTGGTTATACAATGGCTAAAACTTTTAACGCTCCAGAGCCTGGTCGTTATGTTTTTTTTCAAGATATGCCGGGTAGAACCGCCCAGAAGGGCGTGATGATAGTGACTGAATAGTGATGTAGCAGAATTATGAAAAAAAATATTAAGAAGAAAACAGCAAAGTTGAGACCGGCCCGCAAAAAGAAGAGTCGGTCTTCTTGGTTTGAGGCTTTTTTAAGTATTCCGCAATTTTTCCACCTTGTATTTATCGTTATCCTGCTTATTATAGTTGCTTTTTTATTTTTTTCTTCTGGTGACTCTGGTAATGATTTATATAAAGATATAAAGAAAGACTCCTCAGAGCCAAGTGCCGTTTTGCGTCATGATGTTTTTAGCGATCATTATGTTAATGACTTAGTTATTAATAAAAATGCCAGCAGTTTTTATTATGATAATGCGACAACCGCTTTCACCTTCGCGCCGGATTATGCTTGGCAAGATGGCGCTAATTGTTCCGACGCTTATTGCGGCTTGAAACCGGAAGATTGGAATTTTGCCGGCCGGCAAGCTAAGCGGTATTGCCTATCGCAGAATTGTTTGTCAGCCGATGGGACAAAATTATTTTTAAATGATAGAGAAATAAAAATTCCTTCAGAGATTTCCGGAGAATTGAAAAATATCAGTCTTTATCCTTTGTCAAAAACATGGCTCGTCGGTTTTGTTTTTAGAAGTGAGAGCGGGGAACAGGGTCTGGCTTATAGCTTTGATGGCCGTTCTTTTAAAAATCTTGATCTAAAGAAAGAATTTCCTTTTGTTTCCAGGGTCGGTTTTGAGGGCGCGAGTTTTGGTTTTGGCGGCGATGATGATAATTTTTTGGTAATGTATGGCGGTTATGATTTTATCGCTTATCAAGATGTTAAGGGCCGCAAAACAGATGTTAGTAGGTTTTTTGGCCTGAGAGTTTCTGATGGCGGTTTTAATCCGATTGCTTTTAAAATAAATAAAGGAAATGACACTGTTTGGTATGTTTGTTCTTTACAGGAAAAAGAACCGCGTCTAATAAAATTGTGGCAGAATTCTTCAAAAAATATAAAAGGTTCTTTATCATTTTCTGAAGACTTACTAAGCAAGCGCGAAAAAGCCGATTCCGCTTGGTGCCGCTTAAATGAAAATAATGATTTAGAACTCCTGATTTCCAGCAGGGGTTCTTACTATGAGAGAATTTTTAAGGACAATGGCTTTATTCAAAAAGATTCAGTTTTAGTGAGTAAAGATATTGCTAACGGACGCGCCATTAATAACGCAACTTTTAACAGCTTATTGGCCTGTAGTGATGAATTTTGTGATGCTCAAATTTTGGATAATTTATTGCAATTTACTGTTTCCAGCGATAATAAAAATTTTTTTAAGGCGGAACTTGGTCAAGAAATAAACTTCCCGAAAGGAGACAAAGGTTTATATTATTCTATATCAGCCAGGGCTAAAAATGATGATAAAAATTACTCGCCTTGGATTGATGGATTAACAGCCATTAGCTATTCTTTTTGGGATTAATTAAGGCTTGTTTTTGAGTTAAAAATTATTGTCTAAAAAAACGATAAGTGTTATAATTTAGTTAAGCGCTGAGCTTGTTTCGTAAATTTTTTTGTTTATGGTTAAACAAAGAATCTCTGGATTATTTTTAGGGGGATTAATCATATCCCTAGTTTTTTGTGTTCCGGCGATTTCTTTGGCAAAAGACATTGATATTGGTTTACCTGGCGACTCTATTCAGATTTTAGGAAGTAATCTTTGTCTTAATTCTTCTTGCATTAGTAGTTGGCCCGCCTCAGGCTCTTGGAATACAAATGGAACCAGTATTTATTATAATAATGGCTATGTTGGTATTGGCATTTCTGATCCAATTGCTGCTTTAGACGTTTATAGAACTGAACCTTTTAGAACTAGAGGTCAGGTTGTTTTTGGCGGTAGTCCATATATTAGCGGTGGCAATCGTCTCTTAATGGTTGATAACTCGGGAAATGTTATTGCTACTACAACCAGTGTTGTTGGTTTGCCAGCTTCTTCTGTTTCTGGACAAACTTTAAGATCAAATGGCACAACTTGGGTCGCTTCTTCAAATCTTTTTAACAATGATACTAATGTCGGAATTGGGACGACGGTACCGGCTACAAGCTTAGATATTTTTGGAATAAATAAAATAACTAATTCAGCTGGTAATTTATATATTCACACTTCAGATACACAAGCGATAGACAAGGGTGGCCAAATAACATTTGGGGGTAGTTATACAGACGCAGGAGCTCAGGCTTACTTTGGAAATATTGCTGGAAGGAAAGAGACTCTAAGTTCAGGTAATGCTGCTGGATATTTATCTTTTAGCACATCTCTTGCAGCAGGAGGAACTCAAACAGAAAAAATGAGAATAACCAGCACCGGCAACGTCGGTATCGCCACAACAACCCCATCCCAGAAACTCCATGTTAATGGTGGCGCTCAACTTGATGCCATTTCTTTTGGCGTCACTCCTGGTCAATCACAAAGCCTTGCCC
>CAZREL010000048.1:0-6106 GCA_964599385.1 uncultured Gammaproteobacteria bacterium | reverse complement strand
GACATGGCTTTATAAATTCTTGCCCAACGATTTTTAAGTTGAGGCAAAGAAGAAAAGTCGTCGGAAATTAAAATAGTCGCCATCATGCTAACGCGCCAATCTTCCCTATCAAGCAAACAACCCGGACAAGATTCGCTTCTATAATAAAGAGGAAAAACGGAATTGAGCCACTTAGAAGTCAGATAAAAGTTATTAAGCTTCGCATTATTGCGATAATCTTCTGGAACCTTAAACTCGCTATAATCCTTAACATAAAGAAAAACCGGCGACTTAGCGGGAACAGCGCTATTTTTGATTAATTTAACTTCAGCCGCTACATCATCAACCAAAAATTCTGGAACAGTGAAAGAAAATTGGCTGACTTCATTGGTGGTAAATTTTTCCGAATCAACTTTAACACCGGAATCGGCCACTTGGCCTTCGGCCGGTTTCAAAAGCTCCAAGGCAACGGCAAAGAATACTGTTTCCAGGCGCGCACCTTCAAGCAGGGGGTCGTTGACATTGCCGATTGAACTTAGACGCGCTTCATAACGGCGCTTGGCGACCTCATACATGTTTTTATTTATATCCCAGAGATTATCGTAAAAAATATTTTCTTCAATATCTTTAAACACCTTCTTTAAAACATTCTGATAATAATAAACCATGAAATCAGAAGTGATAAGAAGCGGAACCTGCTTATTATTCAAAATTTTATAAGCAGAATAAAAATCTTTAGCCTCATTAGGCCAAGGATTATTTATCAAAGCAAATCCCTGATTATTAAGTTTCTCCAAGCCCGGATCAAGATTCATCTTGCGGGAAATATCATAATAATTTATAACATCAATTTTAGAATTAAGAGGTAAGGTATAATTTTCAAAAGCCGGCTGAATAGAGTTGTCTGGTTTTATATAATAATCAGAGAAAGAAATATATTCTATTCTCATATCAGTTGTGGTGGCCAGGACAGAAATTTGCCCGTCATCTTTCCCATCATAATTTGGCAAAATAGGGGTAGAAGTCGAAGCAACTTCTTCTTGCTTTACAGCCGGTTTTTTTGAGGCTGACATGATTTTCATAACCGCAAAAATAATTCCGCCAACTACAACAACGAGCCCAAGCAGGATAAGAATTATTTTTTTAACCGGAAAGCCTTTTTTCTCCTCCCCTTCTTCAATCATTCCTCCGCCAGAAGAATTTTCCGAAGATAAAATTGTTGGCAAATCAGCAGCCATATTTTTTATTGCAAATATTTATATTTATTTTTCAAATGTTCATCGTAGGTTTTAGCATAATATATCGCCGAACCGTCCAATGTTGTCAAAAAATAATAATAACTTGTTTTAGCCGGATAAATCGCCGCTTCAATGGCAATAAGCCCGGGATTAGCAATCGGTCCGGGGGGCAAACCGCGGTATTTATAAGTATTATACAAAGAATCCACTTCAAGCTCTTCACCGCTATGAACAGGCTTATTATCGTCAAAAATATAAGACAGCGTGGCATCGGACTGCAAACCCATACCGATTTTTATCCTATTCCAAAAAATACCGGAAATTATTTTAGCCTCCTTGGCGTCTTTTTGTGCATAAATCGGTGCTTCTTTCTCAATAATCGAGGCCATGGTTAAAATCTCATGAATTGTTTTCCCCGATGCTTCAATATCATCGCGCATTTGCGGCGTTAATTTTCTATCCATATTAACCAGCATTTTAGAAACTATTTCTTCCGGCGTTGAGCTGGAATAAATACGATATGTATCGGGGAATAAATAACCCTCCAAACTTAAATTTTCCGGCTTATCGCTCAAAAAAGAAAATTGCTTTAACCAATCACCGGATAATTCCTGTTTAGAAGCGGAACCATAAACATTTTTATAACCGGCGGCAGCAAAAAATTCATCACCACTCCATTTACCGGAATTCTTAAAATATTCATCAATTTGTTTTAGGGTCCAACCTTCAAGTAAAACGGCATTTTCCTCGGGACGAGGCGGAAGAGGGACCGGCCGAACTTTAGAGGCACGATAAGCGGATAGAGCGAATATTCCTAAAAAAGAAAAAACCAAAGCAAATACCGCAATTATTATAAGCAAAACTATTTTTCTTTTGATTTTCTCGATAATTTTCATCTATTTTTTCTTAGCGGCTAATCTTTCTTTTTTCTTGGCCGCTTCAGCAATAAGCTTCGAGCTGGCACGAATTTTTCTTCCCAAACCGTCAACCATTTGAATCTTCAATTTCTGACAAATCGGATATTCCGGAACATCACCGATGCTTTTCCTATCGCCGCCATTGGCAAAGATATTAGGTTTTACCTTGGCCAACGATTTGCAAACCGTTTTATCTTTATCAATCGACAAAAACACCTCATCGACATCACGCAAGGCGGCAATAATTTTCAAACGATCTCGCTCCGGCATAAACGGCACGCTGCCTTTCAAGCCAACTTGATAATCACTGTTTACGATCGCCACCAATTTATCACCCAATTTTTTGGCCATCCGAATCATGTCAAGATGTCCGACATGAAGCGGATTAAAATAGCCGGAAACGGCTACCACGACAGGTTTTTTTATTCCTTTAACAAGCTTTTTTACTACTGCCATAAATTTAAAAATCAAAATATTCAGTCATTATATTATAGCAAATATTTAAGACAATTAAAAAGGCGCTCGATACGAATATCGAACGCCCAGAACAAATTATTAAACCAAAAAACAGAAAAATTTTTACAATACTTTTATCTGCGAAATACACGGTATTTCACTACTGGTAATTGGCACCATAATAAGAATAGCTTCTCCGGCCGGAAATATACCGTCAGGATTTGCAGCTTTTGATAAATCAAAATGCCAATTTGGTCTTTGCCCCTTAAATCTTATCAAACAAGGCTGTAAAGATATTTCTTTCTCTTCAAAAGAAAAAATTCTAATACCCTGGGGTAAGAAAACTGACTCATTACGATCAAAATCCAGAGACAAATGATTTTTTTCTGAAATTTCTTTCATGCTCGCAGTAAATTTTTCTAAAACTGATTCCGAAGCTAATTCTTTAATAGCCTCAAACATCCAAAAAGAAGCGGCACCAAAGGCACCGGGAAAGCTACCATTGCTTTTAATGAACTTGCGAACATTTTCTACCGGCATCGGACTTTTTAAACGATACACTTTGGCCTGATACCAGCCGCGCAAAGCCGATGACTGCCCGAAAATAGAGGTTAATCTTTCATCAAAACGCCAAGCTTCATGATAGAACTGTTCTTGGCACATCTTAATAAACTTGCTTTCTGTAACCTCCGCAATTGGCATCAAATTTTGATACACGAGCTCATAAGCCTCTTGCTCAGCGGCCTTTAAAAAAGCTTCAAACATAGCCTTAGCTAAGGCATTGTTTTTAGCGTTAATCACTTGCTGGTACATATCATCCGTGAAACCAGCCTTCTTCATCTTCAGAAAAAACTCATGACCCCTTCCGAAGAAATCACACATTTTGTCCATTTTTGTTTTTTTATAAATGTACTTTTGATTTTCCGGGTTTTAGGCCCCCAGAAATTGGCTCAGGTTAAATAAATAACCGTTAAAACACATTATCATAAACGTGTAGATGTGTCAACATCTACCGCAAAAAGGTCTTTTTGATGTAAGATAAAAACATATGACAATACTACAAAGCATAATTTTAGGCATCATTGAAGGTTTTACCGAGTTTTTACCAATTTCTTCAACCGCCCATCTTATTTTAAGCGGTGAATTATTAAGAATTCCCTCATCGGAATTCCTCAAGACTTTCAATATATCCATTCAGCTTGGCGCCATATTAGCAGTCGTTATTTTGTATTGGAAAAAAATTTGGAGCTCTTGGCCCCTGATTGGGAAAATTGCCGCTGCTTTTATCCCTACAACAGTTATCGGTTTGGCTTTATATAAAATAACCAAAAACTATTTGATGGATAGCCTGCCACTTATTGCGGTCACATTATTTCTTGGCGGTGTCATTTTAATTATCTTTGAACGTAATTATAAAAAAAAGCAGCAACAAGCTGACACAAAAATTGGAAAAAATTTGGAAGAAATGACTTATAAGCAAGCGGCAATTATCGGCGCCTGTCAAACAATCGCGATGGTTCCGGGCGTTTCCCGATCCGCTACAACGATTATCAGCGGTCTTTCTCTTGGTTTAAGCCGCCAAGCAATAGTGGAATTTTCTTTCTTACTCGCCATTCCGACAATGGCGGGTGCAACCGGGCTCGATCTCTTTAAGAGCCGAGAAATGATTATAGCTCTTAACGGCTCGGATTTAATTGCTTGGGCAATCGGTTTCATTCTTTCATTTATCACCGCAATTATCGGCGTTAAATTCTTGCTCAAGTTCATCAAGAATAATGATTTTATCGGCTTTGCCTATTACAGAATAATTTTAAGTATCCTGATTGCTGCTTGGCTATTTTTTTAAAAAGGCTCATGGTAGCCAGTTTTATACGACCTAATCGCTTCATATAAAACATCGGCCGGATAGCGATAATCGGCACCCTTACGCGTTCCCGGGTCATTGGTTATAAACTCCTCCGTTCCATAATCATAACCTTTAACTAAAACCATATGACGCTCCGGACCGGGCGCTTTAAAATTTGGATTTTTTAAAGCTTGGCCATTAGCCGGAATCAAAACTAAGCGGCCAGACTCAAGTTCGTCAACAATATCTTCCGCCGAAGATATTTTTTTAATTTCGGCATCCTGGTAATCAAAATAATCTTCCAATATCCGGCTTTTAATGTCCGCCAATGAGGCATCGCGATATTCACCGTATTTTTCTTTTTGAAAATCAGATAAATCTAAAAGTTTATCGCGCCAAATTTCTGTCGGATAATTCGGGATTTCAAATAGCCAGGAAATGGCCATTAAGGAAACGGCTTCCTCGCAAGAATCTTGCTGACGCGGATCGCTCCACTCTCCCAAAGGAGATTGGGAAGTAAAAGGTACGCGCTTATCAATAATTTTTTCCGCAGCGGAAGCAAAAAAGGCCGAGATAAAAATCCCGGCCATTACAGTCGTTGAAAATAAAAAAGATGTGCGCTTTTTATTGCGCTGTCCAACCGCCATCAACATATAAAACTGAGCCGGTAACAAATTTTGATTCATCACTGGCTAAATAAACGGCCGCATAAGCAATATCATTTGATTCACCCATATGACCTAACGGCGTTGCGGCTTTTATCATAGCCCCAGCTACTGGGTCAGCATCAAGACCCTTAGTCATCTCGGTTAAAATAAATCCGGGAGCAATTGAATTAACTCTTATTCCACTTGAAGCAAGCTCCAAAGCAGCGGTACGGCTTAATTGATTTACGCCGCCCTTAGAAGCACAATAAGCACCAGCGCCTTTAAAACCAACCGCTCCCAAAATTGAAGCCATGTTAATAATTGAACCCTTAATTCCCTTTTCTTTCATGAAAGCAGCGGCATCGCGCGTGCCATAAAAAACTCCATTTAAATTAATATCAATGACTTTCTGCCATGATTCATTTTTCATGATGCTAACTTCTTCTAAGGCGCCAATGCCGGCGTTATTAACCATAATATCAAGCCTACCAAAGCGAGCCACAGCCGCATCCACTAAAGCCTTAACATCCTGAGACTTGGAAACATCGGCAGTTTGAAAAAAGGCATTATCCCCCAAAAGCCCAATCTCCGGATATGGATTGATATCTGACAACAAAACTTTAGCCCCTTCTTTTAAATACATTTCCGCAATTGCCTTTCCTAAACCGCTTGAAGCGCCGGTAACGATTGCAACTTTTCCTTGTAAACGCATATTATTTTTACGTTAATATTAATTAATTAAATCATGATAAGTTAAGACCGGCAATAAAGCGGCCGGCAAAATATGTTAAGGCCATAACAACTATAGCAATCACGATGTGCTCAAAGATAACCCCACTCACTTTTTCGCCATTATTACGCGCTAATTTATAGCTTTGTACGATTAAGATTAGAGTGCCCCAAGCAAAAGAGACATACAGGGCGATATTTATCGGTAATAAAACAACCGGAATTAAAAATGACAGAGCAAATAAAGCTTTAAATAAAAAGGTAAAAAAAGTGGCATGCCAAACCTCGCGCGAA
>CAZREL010000047.1:0-6187 GCA_964599385.1 uncultured Gammaproteobacteria bacterium | reverse complement strand
CACCAGCCGCTTCCGGGGCTTTTGAGCCGCGTTTAATGGTCCAGGCGCGTGTTTCATCAGAACCGGTTGTAAAAAAGGTGTCTAAACCTAAAGTGCTGTAAGCAATGCGAATCAATTTATCTAAACCACTCTCATCAAGACCTAATTCTTTAACGAATTCCGCCTGTTCTTCCTCCGGCAAAGAGGCAATCTCCTCTTCAACCTTCACATTAACCTTTATAACAGGATCTTTGACGCCAAAAAAATCACTGCCGTCATGATTATCATCAACATTAAGAAGATAAATTATCGGTTTAATCGTTAAAAGATTTAAAGTTTTTACAAAAATCATTTCTTCATCGGTAAAAACTAAATCGCGAGCCGCTAAACCATCGCCTAATCCCTGAAATAACCTCTCCAGAATTAGCAGCTCGGCCTTGATTTCCTTGCCACCACTTTTAGCCTCTTTTCTGGTTTTTTCCAAGCGTTTTTCAACTGTCGCTAAATCAGCGAATATTAGCTCCATATTAATGGTTTCTTTATCGCCGGATGGGTCAACTTTACCATTAACATGAATAACATTGGCGTCTTTAAAATCACGGACAACCTCACAAATTGCATCGCATTCACGAATATTAGCTAAAAATTTATTTCCCAGACCCTCTCCTTTATGGGCTCCAGCAACAAGTCCGGCAATATCAACAAACTCAATCGTGGTGTTGATGATTTTGGCGGGCTTAGAAATAGCGGCTAATGCATCCAAACGGCTGTCAGGCACTTTAACAACGCCAACATTAGGATCAATGGTGCAAAAAGGATAATTAGCGGCTTCGACACCCTTTTTGGTTAAAATATTAAAAAGGCTTGATTTTCCAACATTTGGTAGTCCAACAATTCCGATAGATAATGGCATAATTTTACTTAGCTATTGACATTTATTTATTTTAGTGATAAAATTTGATTCCACAATAAACCCTGGTAATGAAAGAAAAAGCCAAGTCACTTATTGCGCAAGGCGCAGCAATGAAGGAGATAATTGCTTGCGCTATGAATTTGACCAATGCCGTGTTTACGGTCAACGGTCAAAAAATAATGAGAAAGAGAAACTTTGGTTTTGAAGCCGAGCTCCAGGCTTTCAAACAAGTAACAAACAATCTAAAACCGAATTTTAGTGACAGTGAGCTTTTAGAGTTTGCTGCGGAAATTACAAAACAATTGATTTCTCCGGAAATCGCGGCCCTTAATCGAAAAAATTAAGGGCTTTTTTTAAAATCAAACTTCTTTTCTCCGCATCTCATTTATTACATCCCTCAAATCATTTTGCAAAAGACTCAAATCAGAATACAGCATAAAAGCCCAATGAGCAATATATTCTCTTTCGCCTTGAGGATCTTTAGGCGCCTTACTTAGATCAATAAAGGCTCCTGCCGGAAAATCAAATTTAAAATATTTTCTCTTGGCCATCTTATTTGCTAAATCACCAAGACTAAAATTCTTTCTGTCCGGCATCTTGCTTTCCGCTTCGATTCTCAAATCATTAGGAAAATCAGCATTAAAATTAATGTTTATCAAACGAGAAACTATTTTAATATCACTAATCAGCCTATTATGATAAGCTCTTCTGGCTTCGTCGGATGATTTAACATCTGCCTGATATTTCTTTATATCATCATAACTGGACATCTTTTGGAGTTGTCCTGCGCCAATCTGCGATAAATAGTTTTGTACGTCCTCTAAAACCTTGCCAAGATAATTAATAGTTACCTCCTGTCTCTGTTTTATTATCATTAATTCTTGTTCATCATTTTCACCATCCAAAAGGCCGGCCGAAAAAACATTATCAACAGAATTTTTAAAGATTCTTCCCGACAGAGTTGTCGGCTCAGAATCCTTCTTATCATCCAAAGAAGCATGTGTTTCTTTGGACTTTAGCGCCTCATCTTTTTCTAACTCTTCTCTAATTAAAGCTTTTTCCTCAAAATCAATATATTCATCCGGATTTTTATTCATATCACGAAAAATTTTTCTTGGTGATTCGTATAACATATTTTTAAAAATATTATCTTACAATTAATTTTAATGATATTTCAAGAAATAACAAGGAATTTAACAAAAAGGGACTGTTTGCGAAACAGCCCCACTTTTTAGTTCTTTTGTTTTTTACCTTTTGTGCTTTTTTATACACCCTATACATTCCAGAGCTCCGGCTACACATTTTAATCTTTCAATCTCAATATCACCGCCACAAGTTATGCAAACGCCATAAGTTTTATTGGCAATTGCTTTTAACGCTTTTTGCAGTTGCGGTACAACGCTTGTCTGATTATGAATGGTATAAGCAGAAACATCGCTGGAGCTAAGTTCGTCTTGGATTCTTCCGCGATTATTATAGCGATTTATACGCTCTTCAATAACTGCCTTTCTGTCGGCAACAAATTCCGCACTTAAATCTGTCCTGAATCTTTGTTCCATGTATATCTTATTTTTGTTAAATTTATAATGTACTTGGCCTACTTTATCATTTATAATGATAAATGTCAATAGGAAAAACATTAAAAACCACCTACTATTGACTTTTGTAAAGAAAAATGATACAATTTTTTTACTTAATTTCTTTATATGTTAAACATTAGCACTCAACGTTTTGAAGCTGGCGTCAGTAAATTCGAAACTACCGGCGATCGTTTAGAACAAGAATTTTTAGGCGAAGTAAAAAAAGACCAATACAAAGAAATGGCCTATCTTTTCCTTCATAAGGAATTAAGAAAAAAAGCGGATAATCCTGATGATGATTATATGCGCATCTTAAGTATCCGCGACAAATCCAAAGAGGAATTCCAGACCGCTCTTGATTTAACCAAAAGAGGTAAATACATTGACTTTGAAAATTCCATCAAACTGGTTGAAAAATGCCAAGTTGGCGATCCGGAGAAACCGCGCCCTTTCTTTGCCGCCGCTTTGCACAAAGCTATCGGCGAACAATTTGTCGATAAATATATTTTAAAATTTTTCACAGCCACCGGCGGAACCCATCTTGATGTTTGCCATGGAGTTGATGCGTTTTTTAAATTGTATGACAAAGAGGATGGTGAAGAATTGGCGATGGCGACTTTGGATTTAACAATGAATCCGAATAAAACTGAGGCTAATAAAGCCGATGTTTTGGTTGATATTGCCGCGGATGATTACGCAAAATACGACCCAAGCCAAGGAAACAAAGAGTTTGATAAAAATTTTTTCCAAGAAAAAATTGATAATTTTTCCCAACTCATAACTTATGCTTTGGTTGAGAATTATAAAAAAAGAAATAGTTAAGATAAAATAATTTAACTTTAAAAATCATAGATTGAAAACACAAAAATTCGGACCATTTAAATGGCCCTGGGCTGTTTCTCGTTTTCACTGCCAAAAATGCGGTGAGATTCGGGAGATAGATATTAAGGCAGTGAAGCAATTTTTGCAGGTTATGGCGACTCTTGGCAACTTACCAGAAGTTTCCATTACCAAAGAAGAGGATTGGAAAAATTATTATTTTCAACTCCCTTATTGTGACAACTGCAAAACACCGGACGATAAAGCGCCGGCTAATCTAAAATTAAAGTTAATCGAAAAGGAGCAAAGCTAATAAAGCAATGCTCCTCTTTTTTTTATTCTTAAAAAATTGATAAAAATTATTTTTTTGCCGCTTCCTCCATTTTCTTTATCTGCTCCTTAAGTTCAATCATTTTTAATTCACGATCAACAAACAACTTATTAAATCTTTCCAAGCTCGAATTACTGTCTGCTAATTTTTTGTTGATGCTTTCCAAATTTTCAGTTCTCTCTTTAATCTTCTGTTCCAGTTCTTTATTATATTCTCTTAATTGTTTCTGCTGTGTTTTAATGGATTCTTTCATAACATCGAACATTTTTGACAAGTCACCTATTTCATCATGGGAATCAACGCTTGTTTTGGTATCCAAATCGCCTTCCTGCACCTTTAATGTCGCCTGCTTAAGCTTAATTATATTTTTTAAAACAACATTATTTAAAAGCACGGAGATTAAGAAAAAATATATAATCAAACTGATGATGACAAAAGTGATAATCAAGAAAGAATAACCCCTGATTCTCTCGCTTGATTTTTCATTATATAAAGCCTGATATAAAACGGCGATAATTTTATTATCAACCACAAGCGGGGAAACATAAACAAATAGTTCTTTATTGCTATCGCTATCCACCGCGGTCTTGGTTGTTTCAACGCCGTTAAAAGCGTCCTGAATATCAGAAAAATTGGCATCGGCAGAGATATCGCTCTTATTCGGCTCGCTGGAATATATAACTTCGTAATTGCTGTAAATAATTTTAGAAAATTTCACTTTCTCGTTATACAATGACTCCAGCTTGCTTTTATTTTCAGCTGATTTGAGACTAAAGTCTCCGCTTTCAAGCAAATAACGATAAGCATTGATGCGATTTAACAACAAATCTTTTTCAGAATTGATTTTATTTATTATCGTCATTGTGGAAATTATCAAAAACACCGCCACCAGAGGAATTAGCGTAATTAATAAAACCTTTGCCTTCAAGCCTTTTACTTTAAAAGACATATTATTTATTTTTATCAATTTTATCCATATCGGATAAAATTAAATTATAAGCTTCATCAGCACTTAGTTTTCCATCCATGACTGCCGCCAAGTGCTTATTAAATTCTAAAGTTAAGCTTTTATATTTTTCACCAAGGACATAATCGACTGTTTTGGAATCATAAACATTACCACCGTATTCATTAGAAATATGGGTTATAAAATCATCATATTGATTAAGCTGCGATGAAGCGCTCCCGGCCTGACTTAGGCCGCCTTTAATTCCACTTGGAGCTTTGGCATATTTAATCCATTTCTCAGCCGCTATCGAAGTGGAAAAATCCATCAGCAAAGAAACAGCCTCATCTTTAACTTTTGATTTTTTAGCCACGGCAAACATCGGATTATATCCGCCCATGTAATGAGGTACTGATTGATACATTGGCATTTCGACCGGCACCATCTTCAAAGATTTTTCGGCATCAATGCCATGCCAATGGCTATACATCCATGAAGCCCCGGCAACAGTGAAAACGGCTTTATCATTAAGAACATAATCGCGTGTTTCAAACCAAGGCAAGTCTTCCCAGCCCTTAATTAAAGGCTTGTAAACGCTAAGCTGTTCGATGGAATCAAGAACTTTTTTGATCGCTTTTAATTTTTCCGGCGATGTTTCAAGATTTTTTATATCATCCAAATTTGAAAACTCCGATCTGAACAAGCTTTGGAAGATGTTCCAAACACTTGGCGCATAGCCTATACCGCCTTTATAATCACCGCTGTCATAGAGGATGGCGTAATTTGTATTATTTTTTTTGTTATAATCAGAAACGGCTTTAAAGTATCCGAGCAAATCATCAAAAGTCATTCCGCTTGATTTAACTTCGATTCCCATCATCTTAGTCAACTCCTGATTATAGAAAAAAGGCTGATAAAAACCTTCAATATAAGGCCCGGTGATCATGCCATTCATGTGGCCGCGGTATTGAGGATCATTTATAATAAATGATTGTTGGGACTCAACAAAACCGGGGACGTTTTCAAAATCAACTAAATTATTTTTGCCCCAATTTTGATCATCCAAAGCTCCGGCAATTTCTTGATAATAAAAAGGTTCAAGCCAAATAATATCCCAATCTATATTTCCTGTTTTAAATTGATTTATGGTTGATTCAAGAGCGCCGGTTCTTCCGTTTGGAAAATCAGCATTCCATTTTAAATTAACTTTAACTCCCGGGTGCCTTAATTCAAATTCTTTTATAGTTTCAAGGACATAATTTTCTCGCAGATCTTCACCCTTCCAGTGCCCCTGCATATTTATCGTTAAGCTTTCTTTTTTCTGGTTCAAATCAATGTTATCAGACACGCGGCTTTTTTTCTGGGAATTAGAAACTCCGGAGCAAGCGCTTAATCCGACAATTAAAAAAAGTAGAACCGCCACGATAATCCCGCTTTTAAATTTTGTTTTCATATTTGTAAAAAATTATTCAAACAATAAAATATTTAGATAATTAAATTATACATTAAACAAAAAAATAATTGAATTTTTATTGGAGGGTGCGCAATATTTATCGCGCTCAGCCGCCGCCAACCTGCGGCGACTTCACTTGTCCAGACCAGCCGCTAAGCGCTCGCTC
>CAZREL010000046.1:0-6341 GCA_964599385.1 uncultured Gammaproteobacteria bacterium | reverse complement strand
TGAAATCAATGTCAGTACCGCCAAGCCGGGTCTTATCATTGGCCGTGGCGGAGACGGAGTTGAGAAATTGAAAAAAACTTTGCATGATAAGTTTTTGAAAGATTTAAGAATGGGTGAAATCAATTTGAATATTAAAGAAGCCAGTCGTTCTAATCTCAGCGCTCAGATTACAGTTCAAAGCATGATTCTCGATATTGAAAAGAGAACTCCTTTCAGAAAGGTAATGAAACAGAACTTGAGCAAGATTGAAAGAGCTGGAGCTTTGGGTGCTAAAATCGTTATTTCCGGACGTTTAAATGGAGCGGAAATCGCCAGAACTGAGAAATTAGTTTGGGGTAAAGTTCCTTTGCAGACTTTAAGAGCTGATATCGACTACGCCAGAGGAGCTGCTCACACTACTTATGGAACCATTGGTATTAAAGTTTGGGTTTATAAGGGTGAGATTTTTGAAAAAGATAAAACAGAGAAGGGCGAAGTTATCGCTCAGTAATATCGGAGGGACATATAAATTAAAGTTTCGCATATGTTAATGCCAAAGAAAACTAAATGGAGAAAAGATCATAAAAGACGTCGTGGCGGAAAAGCTACCAGACATCTTGATATCAGTTTCGGAAGCTTCGGTTTAAAGAGCTTAAGCGCTTGCTGGGTAACTTCCAGACAGATTGAATCCGCTCGTCGCGTTATGACCAAGTATGTTAAGAAGGGTGGTAAAATCTGGATTAGAATTTTCCCTGACAAACCGGTTACCAATCATGGCGGAGAAATTCCTATGGGTAAAGGTAAGGGTGCCGTTGATCACTACGTTGCAATTATAAAACCGGGTATGGTGATGTTTGAAATGGAAGGTGTTACCAAGGAAGTTGCCAAGGAAGCCATGGAATTAGCCGCTTATAAACTGCCAATTAAATGTCAGTTTATCAGCAAAGAAGAATAAGACAGGGGCTGTGATAAATTAACTCTAATATTATGGAATTAAAAGAAATGATAAATAAGAGCGAATCCGAATTACAGAAGCTTCTTGGAGAAACCAGAGAAAAAGTTCGTGAATTAAGCTTTAAGGATTCTAATAAACAGCTCAAAAATGTCAGAGAAATCAGAAGCGCCAAAAAATTAGTCGCTCAAATTCTCACATTATTAAATAATAAGAAGAAATAAATATGAACGCGCCAAAAGTTATTAAAAAAGAAAAAAAGGCCGTCATCGCCGAAGAAGTAAAGAAAGTTGCTGTTATCAGTCGTAAATTTTCCGGTGTCGTCGTCAGCGATAAAAATGACAAAACTATTGTCGTTGAGGTTAAAAGCGTCAAGAAACACCCTAAATATAAAAAACGTTACACAGTTTCCAGTCGTTATAAAGTTCATGATGAAAAGAATGAATTTAAAGTTGGCGATAAAGTTTCTTTCGTTGAATGCCGTCCGCTTAGCCGTGATAAGAGATGGCGCGTAGTTAAGGCTTAAACCAGGAAACGATTTACGGTTTATTCAAAAAATTAGCATATATGATTCAAGTACAAACATATTTAAGAGCCGCTGATAATTCCGGCGCCAAAGAAGTCCAGTGCATTAAAGTGCTCGGCGGAACCAAGAGAAGATACGGACATGTCGGTGATATTATTATTGTTGCCGTTAAGTCAGCAACCCCGCATGCCGCTATTAAAAAAGGCGATGTCGCTAAGGCTGTTATTGTCAGAACTCATAAAGAAATTCGTCGCCAAGACGGTTCCTATGTTCGTTTTGATGATAATGCCTGTGTCATTATTAATGATCCGGTTAAAAAAGAGCCTAAAGGAACTCGTATTTTTGGCCCGGTTGCCAGAGAAATCAGACATGCCGGATTTACCAAAATCGCTTCTTTAGCTCCTGAAGTCCTCTAATATATATCAACAAGATCGCGTAATTATATGAATATAAAAAAGAACGACAAAGTGAAGCTTTTGTCCGGCAAGGACAAAGGTAAAACCGGAAAAGTCCTACAGGTTTCTCCTAAGGACGGACGCTTAAGCGTTGAAGGTTTAAATCTTCTTATTAAGCACATGAGACCTAACCGTCAAGGTGAAAAAGGGCAGAGAATTGAGTTTCCGGCTTTTATCAATGCTTCCAATGCAGCTCTTGTTTGCCCAAAATGCGGCAAAACTACCAGAGTCGGGTATAAAGTTGTTGAGAATGGCGGCTCTAAAAAGAAATTCCGCGTTTGTAAAAAGTGCAGTGAAACTATCGAATAAAAAGCATTGAAATATCCATATGAGATTAAAAGAAAAATATCAAAAAGAGATAGTGCCGGCTTTGAAGAGCGAACTCGGTGTTAAGAACAACATGCTTGTTCCTCGCTTAACCAAAGTTGTCATTAACGTCGGGTTCGGACGCCACTTCAAGGAAAAAGAGTACATCGCTTCGGTGGAAAAAGCCTTGAATAAAATCAGCGGACAGAAGCCGGTTATGACTAAGGCCAAGAAATCAATTTCCGCCTTTAAAATCAGAGAAGGCCTTGTTATTGGCGCTAAGGTAACATTAAGAGGGCAGAGAATGTATGATTTTGTTGAAAAATTGATTAGCATAACTTTCCCTCGCGTAAGAGATTTTAGAGGTATCGACGCCAAAGCTATCGATAAGAGAGGAAATTTAACTATCGGGTTTAAGGAGCATGTTTGTTTTCCAGAAATAAGAGTTGAAGAAATAGATAACGTGTTTGGCTTGGAAGTTTGTTTATCCTCCAACACTAAGAGTTATGCAGAAGGATTGGCTCTTTGGAATTCATTCGGTTTCCCTTTCAAGAAAAAAATAAATTAAGATCATATGGCAAGAACTGCATTAATAGTCAAAGCAAAAAGAAAGCCGAAATTTTCCACCAGGAAAATTAACCGTTGTTGGCGCTGCGGCCGCAACCACGGCTATATAAATGATTTTAAGCTTTGTCGTATTTGTTTCCGCGAATTGGCTGATAACGGCGATTTGCCGGGAATCACTAAGTCCAGCTGGTAAAGCGGCATATTGGTAATATAAATTAAGTCAAATAAAAATATGATGGATCCCATCGCAGACATGTTTACAAGAATAAGGAACGCTTCTCGCGTTAAGAAGGCGAAGGTCCTTTTGCCGATGAGTAAATTGAAACTGGAAATAGCCGGAATCATGGAAAGAGAAGGCTGGATTAAGAGCGTTAAGCTTATTCCAGGCGGACTCAATGGCGAAAGCAATAAATTCGATGAAATCGAAATTGGCCTTAAATACCGCAAGAACGGAAAACCGCAAATCAGCTCTATCAGCCGCGTCAGTCGTCCTGGTTTGAGAATTTATGTTTCAAAAGATGAAATCCCAACCGTTTTGAATAACTTCGGTATGGCTATTATTTCAACTTCAAGTGGCCTTATGACCGATAAAGAAGCTAAGGCTAAGAAGATCGGCGGCGAAGTTTTGGGCGAGATCTTTTAATAATGAATTAAGCATTATACCTTTATGTCACGTTTAGGAAAATTACCAATAAAACTTTTACCCGGCGTTTCCGCTTCTGTTGTTGATGGCGCTCTTTTACTCAAAGGACCGAAAGGCGAATTAACAGTCGCTGCCAATCCTCTTGTTGAAGTTAAAGTCGGTGAAGGTGAAATTAACGTTGCTCCTTATAACAAGGAAGCAAAAAATGCCGCCGCTATGTGGGGTCTTGTCTGGAGCTTAACAAAAAATGCCGTAACCGGCGTTGGAGAAGGTTTTGTCCGCAAATTGGAAATTAACGGGGTCGGTTATAGAGCTGCTGTTGCCGGAGATAAATTAAATATGAATCTTGGTTTTTCTCATCCGGTCGTTTTTCAATTACCAAAGGGGATTACCGCTTCTGTTGAAGGAAATAGCATTTCTCTTATGGGCGCAGATAAATCTTTGGTTGGAGAAACCGCTGCCATAATCAGAAAAATTAGAAAACCGGAACCTTATAAGGGCAAGGGAATCAAGTATTCCGATGAAGTTATCAGAAGAAAGGCCGGAAAATCAGCCGCTAAGGGCAAATAATTTCGTAAATAGTTTATCAAATATATGGATAAAAATAAGGCAAGATTACAGAAAAACATTCGTCGCCATGCCAAGGTCAGATTTAAGATTTCCGGTACGGCCGAGCGTCCTCGTTTGAGCGTTTTTCGTTCTAATCGCGAAATGTTCGTTCAGCTCATCGATGATACCAAGGGCTTAACATTGGCTAGTGCCGATAGTCGTGAAATTAAAGAGGAAAAGGCAAAAACCGACACTTCTTTTGCTCTTGGCAAGTTAATCGCTACCAGAGGAAAAGAGAAGAATGTTTCTGCTGTTGTTTTTGATCGCGGATCTTATCGCTATCATGGCCGCGTTAAAGCCTTGGCCGAAGGAGCTCGCGAAGGCGGTCTCGAGTTCTAATTCTCGGGAAATAAAGATATAATTTTCAAAAAAGCATATGTCTGAAGATAAAAAGACCAAAACCGGAGAAAAGAATGCAGTAAATACCAACGCCAAAGCTTCTGAAGTTGTGGCTAAGGATATTTATGGCGGCGGCGAAAATAAGCGCGGACCGAAAGGCGCTAAGCGTCGCGGCGATAGAAGAGATGATAAGCCAAAAGATGAGTTCGATCAAAGAATTCTTGAAGTTGCCAGAGTTACTCGTGTTATGGCCGGAGGAAAAAGAATGAATTTTAGAGCTTGTGTTGCTATTGGTGACAAAAAGGGCAGTGTTGGTGTTGGTTTGGGTAAAGGCGCTGATGTTACTATGGCCGTTAATAAGGCCGTTAATAAGGCTAAAAAGACCATGATCAAAGTCCACACCGTTAATGAGACCATTCCTCACGTCGTTATGCATAAATCCGGTGCCGCTAAAATCATGTTGAAGCCGGCCAGAAAAGGTAGGGGTGTTATTTCTGGTGGCGTCGCTAGAGCGATTTTGGAGCTTGCTGGCGTTAAGAATGTTACAACCAAGACTTTAGGCACTAATAATAAGATTAATAATGCTCGCTGTACTATCGAAGCTTTGAGCCAGTTGAGAAAATTTGAAAGAAAGGAAGTATCTGCTGAAGCCAAAAAAGAAGTTAAACCTGTCAAAGCCGGAAAATAAGCAATAAATTTAGAGACCAATAATATGTTATCACTTAATACCATTAAAAAGGGCAAAGGCAGCTCCAAAGCCAGGAAGAGAGTCGGACGCGGTAATGCTTCCGGACACGGTACTTATAGTACTCGCGGTTTAAAAGGACAAAAATCCCGTTCCGGTGTTTCTGGTTTGAAGAGACTTGGTATGCGCCAAATGCTTTTGCAAACTCCTAAATCTCGTGGTTTTAAATCTCTTAACCCTAAGAATCAGATTGTCAGCATTAAATCTATCAACGGCAGTTTTAAAGACGGAGAGAAGGTTAATCCTGAATCTTTATTCGAAAAGAAGCTCATTGCTTCCGCTTCCAACCCGGTTAAAATTCTTGGTAAGGAAAAATTAAGCGTTAAAGTCAGTTTTGAGGGTGTGAAGATGAGTGCTGGTCTTGAAGCTCAAATCAAATAATTAAATTGATATGTTTGATAAGATAAACCAAATCTGGAAAGCGAAAGATTTAAGAAATAGTATTCTTTTCGTTCTCTTGATGCTGGTCATCTTCCGTTTGGCCGCTCATGTGCCAATACCGGGAGTTGATACCGTGGCATTGAAGAACTTTTTCGCTTCCAATCAGGTTCTCGGTTTGATGAACCTATTTTCCGGAGGTGGTATGGAGAATTTCTCCATAGTTATGATGGGTGTTGCTCCATATATTACAGCATCTATTATTTTCCAGCTTTTAGCAATGATCGTTCCTTCTATTGAGGAAATGAATAAAGAGGAGGCTGGACGCGCCAAAATCAATACTTGGACAAGATTATTAACCGTTCCGCTTGGCGCTTTACAGGCTTACGGCATGGTTACTCTTTTGCGCCGCGGTTCTTATGATATTTTAGGAGACATCGCTCCGGTCGATTTCTGGATAATGATTTTAACTATTACCGCCGGTTCTATTTTTTTGATGTGGATTGGCGAGCTTATTACCGAAAAGAAAATTGGCAATGGTATTTCGCTTTTGATTTTTGCCGGTATCGTTGCTTCTTTGCCGCAGACCGTATCCCGCATCGCCTTAACTTTTGATGAAACTAAGTTGTTTACCATTATCGGTTTTGTTTTGATGGCTATTGTAACCGTTATCGGCGTTGTCTTTATCAATGAGGGGCAACGCAACATTCCTGTTCAATATGCCAGACAAGTAAGAGGCAGCCGCGCTTTTGGCGGAACAAATACTCATTTGCCGTTGCGCGTTAACATGGCTGGCGTTATCCCGATTATCTTTGCAATCTCCGTGGTAATGTTTCCGAACA
>CAZREL010000045.1:0-6483 GCA_964599385.1 uncultured Gammaproteobacteria bacterium | reverse complement strand
CAGGGTGATAACCATAGATTTAATTAAAGACATTGTCAGCAAGCCGGGGCTTCTTTATGACAAGAGCGGGGAAGAACATTATAATTTAATTTCCGCTTTCCATAAATCAATGCGCGGCGGCGATGCCGATGCGGCTTTATATTATCTTGGCCGAATGATTGAAGCCGGCGAAGATCCGTTATATTTAGCCAGGCGCATGATTCGTTTTGCTTCCGAAGATATTGGTTTGGCCAATAACAGCGCTTTAATGCTGGCCACGGCAACTTTTGACGCTTGCCGCAATATCGGCTTGCCGGAATGCGGCGTTAACCTTGCTCATTGCGCCGCTTATCTCGCCAAGTCGCCAAAAAGCGTGGCGGTATATTTCGCTCACAATGAAGTGCGGGCGGAAATTGAAAAATCCGGCAATCTCCCGGTGCCTTTATATTTGCGCAATGCTCCAACCAAGCTCATGAAAGAGCTTGATTATGGCAAGGGCTATAAATATACTCCGGTTGAAGATGATAGCGGGCAGGAATATTTGCCGGCTAAATTGAAAGGGCGTAAATTTTTAAGAAATGACAAAAAATGACTAAAGACGATTTAAAATTCTTAAACAGTCAAGCGGGTGAAAAAATGATAGCCGAGTTTTTAGCCTTGGATGAGAATACCCGCTATAAAAAACTTCTAAAAGCCGCTGAAGACGAGCGTCCGAAAATTGCCGCTGTTTTGTCGCTCATTGCTTCTCGCCAGAAAGCCAAAAATAAATTCCAAAAAGCGGAAAAGATGTTTTTTAGTTCTTTAAACCTCGAACAATCAAGCAGTGAACAAGTTTCGTCTCATATTGCGATCCGTTTTAAAAAAACTTGGTCGGTAGCGGATTTGACTTGCGGAGCCGGAGGGAATTTATTGGCTTTGGCCGGTGTTTGTAAAAAAGTTTTCGCCGTTGAGCTTGATGAAATAACCTTAGAATGCGCCAAGCTTAATGCATCAGCCCATGCTTTAGAAGATAAAATAGATTTTTTTAACAAAAGCGCCGAAGAATTTTTATCCTCAGCGGATAGCTCCAATATTCAGGCAGTTTTCTTGGATCCGGCTCGTGATCGGGAAAATGCGACTAAGACGCGCTCAATTTTAAACTCCAGGCCGAATCTTTTAGAAATTTTACCTTTGATTTTTCAAAAAACTAAAAATGTCGGCGTCAAAATTTCCCCCGCTTTTGATTGGCGGGAAATTGATTTATTGCCCGGTGACCCGGAAGTTGAAGTTATTTCCGAAGACGGTGTTTGTAAAGTTGCCATGCTCTGGTTCGGCGATTTAAAAAAAGGGAAAAGAAGCGCTGCTTGTTTCAGGAAAAACGGCACTTTCTTTTTTTCGGACGGCCAAGCGCCAGGCGCCTTGAAATTAAATTCGGAAGCGAAAGCGTTAATGAGCAATAAGCCTCTTAAATTTATTTTTGAAGCCGATAAGGCAGTTTCTCGCGCTGGCTTAGCCGAAGCTTTGGCGGCGGAACTTAATTTACAGAAGCTTGATTCTAAAAGCCAATATTTTTTCGGTGAAGAAATTGCAATTCCTTGCGGCCGCGTTTTACTTTTTAAAAAAATACTCGGCTCGTCTTTGCGGGAGGTTAAAAAAGAATTAAAAGTTCAAGGTGTTGTTAAGGCCGATATTTCCGCTAAAGGGCATTTTCTTAAACCGGAAGAAATGTATAAGAAGCTTAAAATTAAAGAGGGCGGGGAGCACGTTCTTATTCTTATTTCTTTGCCGGGCGATAAACAGGTTTTTGTTTTGGCGCAGAAATTGCCGATGTGCTAAAATTAGGATAGATTAAATTTTAAATAAAAATATGGAAAAGAAAGTTATTTTTTTCTTTGTCTCGTTTTTTGTGATCGCCTCGATTGTTCTGGGCGCTCTTTTATTAAAGAACGGCTATTTTGACAGGATGGAAAAAGTTGTTCCAAAACAAGATGAGCCTGAAACCAATGATAAAAGCGGCGTTACTCTAACCTATGCCGTTCATTGGACAGAGGCTTTTCAAACAGACGGCACCTATAAGGACGGGATTTTAGTTGAAAAGGGTTTAAAGCAATATCTTGAGGAATACAGCGTTTTGCATCCGGAAGTGAAATTTGAAATCATGACCGTTCCTTATGTTGAATATGAAGCTAAGATGAAGCTTCTTGATGATGCCGGCGCTGCGCCTGATATTTTTCAAATTTATTCTCCTTGGGGCGTTTCTTATGTCGAGAAAGGCATGATCGATGCCGTGCCGCAGGATATTAAAGAAGATATTGAAGCTAATTATGTCTCAAAAGCCGGCGTAACGATTAATGGCGATATCCGCGGCATTCCCGGTGAAGTTAATGATTTTGCCTTGATCTATAACAAAAAAATATTTAAGGAAGCCGGTATCGTTGATGAAAACGGAGAAGCGAAGGCGCCTAAGACCTGGACTGATTTGGTTGAAGCGGCTAAGAAGACTGCTTTGCTTGATGATAACGGTAATTTAATCCGTTACGGCTTTGCTTTCACTAAGGGCATGGATTGGGCGGTTGTTGATCCTTTTCTGTCACTGCTGTTTACCAACGGCGGACGTTATCTTTCGGAGGATGGGAAATCCGCAGCTTTTAACACTGCGGCCGGGCGCGAAGTTTTAAGCGCCATTGTCGATTTATTTAATCAAAAATATACGGATATTAATTCCAATGTTTGGGATTTTACTTCCGGCAAGGTCTCTATGGCTTTTGTCGCTCCTTGGGCGGAAGGTATTTTGCGCAATGAAATGGGTGAACGATTTGATGAAGAGGTCGGGGTGGCGCCGATTCCATATTTTAAGAATATGGGCAGTCTGCAATACTCTTGGTTTATCGGCGTTATGAACGCTTCAAAAGAAAAGGAAGCGGCCTGGGATTTCTTGCGCTGGTTTACCAAGGATATTCAAGATGATAGAGGGACGACTCGTTATGGTGATTTAATGGCCAGAACCATTAAAGCCATCCCAAGCCGCCAAGTCGATTTAATCGGCAATGCCGATGTTTTGGAAAATAATTTTTTTAAAGCGCCTTTTATCTACCAGTTGCCGACTTCAACTCCGGAACCGAATATTTTGCAAGCCGCAGCCGCTAAAGAAATTTTACGCGAAGAAATAGAAGCGGCTTGGAGCGGTAAAAGCGTTAATCAAGCTTTAAACGATGCGGAGAATAGAATTAATGCCTTATTGCAAGAATAGGTTATTGATAGATTAATATAAAAATATGAAATTCAATTTTAATTCCTTGATGGCTAAGATTATCTTTTTCGGCATTTCATTGGCTTTTATGTCGCTTCTGGTGTTTTCTTCCATCTCTCTTATCAATCAAAAAAATAATCTTTGGTCTCAGGTTAGGGATAAAAATTTGATCTTTGCGGAATTTAGCGCCAGATCGATTTATGATGACTATGTTTCTTTTTATACTCAGGCCAGTGAACAGGGCTTTAACATTTTTCGCGCTCAAGTTGAAAAGAAGATGTCTCGCGATTTTGATGTGACAAATCTCTCGATTGTTTCGACCGGCGGCGTTATCCTTTTTGACTCGGCGGAGTTTTCTTCCGGCCGTTATGCCGGTGAAGCAAAAAGATATTTAAATGACGAAGAATCCTTGGCTCTATCCAAGAGCAATGAGGTCGCTTATCGCGAAATTCAAATCGAGGGGCAGAAGGCTTTAGAAATTTTTGCACCGATTGCCGAGCTGGGAGGCGGCCATATTTTTTCCGTACGCTACATAGTTTCTTTTGACTCTTTCAATGAGCGGATGATAAGCGCCTATATAAGTATCGCCTGGTCATTTTTATTCGCCGCTATTTTGGTTTTTCTTTTTGGCATTCCTTTATATCGCCGCATCAAGAAGCCTATTCAAAGTTTGAGTGAACTGACCGGAAAAATTAGGCAGGGTAATCTTGATGTTAAAATGGAAGCCGGGCAGTCGAAAGATGAATTTGCGGCCTTAGCCGGTAATTTTAATGCCATGGTTGAAGAGCTGCGCGTTTTAAGGGACAAGAATTCCGATTATAATAAGAGGCTTGAAAAGGACGTGAAGGAAAAAGAGGCGGCGGTTGTTAAAGAAAAAGAATTATCCGGGCAGAAATTAAGCGAAAAAGAAAATGAGATAATCGAGCTTAAAAAGAAAGTGGCGGAACTGGAAAAAATGAACAGTTTTATGGTTGATAGGGAAATGAAAATTATTGAGCTTAAGAAGAAGCTTGATAAATAAAAGAAGGCCCAGTTCTAAAATTAAAGGATAAAAATAAAAAAGCTGCTCATTTTTTAAGTGAAGCAGCTTTTGATTTTGGTGATAATCTTTTTGATTGAGAGCCTGACTCTCACTCGCAGTTTTCGCCAGGACCTTGTCCTTCTGATTTTTTCAGCGCCATGTTCGGCCGTCTTCCTGATATGGGAGGAAAGGCGGATTTGGTGAAAAAACTTTCTGGCCGTTTTGGGGCTCAGCAGTAGAAAGACGATGGCAAGAGCGATAATGATTGACAGTGTGACCATCGTTTTTGATTTTGGAATTTATTTGAAAACCATTTTTTTGGCTTTCGAAAAAGAGAAGCGAAATATCGCCATGATAAATAAGGCGAAGCCGATAAGAGATTGAAAAAGAAAAATCAGCATTTTCTTAATCCACATATTTCGATCAAGGAAAGCGATGCCCCAAATTTGAGCCGGATTTAATTTGGCCCAAGCGGGGAGTTTTATTTTAAACACCCCAAGCTCTTTTTGCGCCGGGTTCAGGATGAATAGCAGGATGGCAATGCCGATAATAAGTCCGATAATCGTGTTCATTTTTGTTATTTATTTTTAAAAGTTCTAAGCCAATTATAGCATAAATATTATATTTTGTCAATTAGGGCTTAAATGGCCGCAATTATGTTATTGACATAAGCTCTGTCTTTGCTAAAATGAAACAGTAAAATTTAATATTCCCGGGTAGCGCAGCGGTAGCGCAGTTGGCTGTGAACGCTCTCTTGATTTTGCTATAATATTTATTATGACAAAGGATAAGAGAAAATATGCCGATCGTGCCGAGTACTTAAAGGCAGCCGTTGATAGAAGGAGGAAACAAATTCGTCAATTAGCCGTTGAGTATAAAGGAAACGAATGTTCCGTTTGTGGTTATAACAGATGTTTGCAGGCTTTAGAGTTTCATCATCTCGATTCTTCTCAGAAAGATTTTGGTATTTCAGCCAAAGGATATACGAGAAGTTGGGAGAAGATAAAAATCGAACTTGATAAATGTGTTTTGTTATGCGCAAATTGTCATCGTGAAGTGCATGAAGGTTCTACGCAGCTCTCTTAAGTAATTAAGAGATGAAAACGAGGTGAATTGCTGGAAGCCTAAAATCGTGAGATTATGGTAATCAGCAGCCAAGGCTCGAAAGAGCAAGGTTCAGAGACTATCCCGAAAGGGAGTAGGGCTGTAAAAAGCTCGAAGCGCCTCGCATCCTTAAATTTTTAAGGATGATGATATAGTCCACCCCATTAGGAAACTATTGGATAAGTGTAACCAATTGGTCGTGGGTTCGAATCCCACCCCGGGAGCATTGATGAACTAACAGGTTGTAAAAGGCCTGTTTTTTCATAATCTTCGCCAAATTTTATTGGTCCGAAACTGCTATTTACCTTAGGCATCCATTCGGCTAAAAATTTTCCCTGTAAAGTATGTTTTACCCTTATTTTATCGCCATCTAATGAAAAGTCCGAAAATAATTCTGATAATGCCAGTCGTTTGCTTTCAATGTCTGTTTCATCGTCAGTAATTAGATCTGGAGCCTGGCTTGCCAAGCGGTGAAGTTTGATACCTTCGTTATAATCTACTGGCTTGTTTCCAAGAGTAATTTGTTGAAGTTTTTTCTCTGAGTCTATTTTTCCCGCATTAAATTCATTATATTTTTTAACATAAAAATCTTCAGTAATTTTGCCGTCCAGTTTGTCATTATAAAGCAGGTCTAATCTGTTCTCAATTAGCTTCAAACTCTCTTCTAGGGCCTGTTTTTTGGCCTCTAAAAGCCCATTATTGTCTGGTTCATCTTCTTTAACGGCTTGTTCCAGCCAGTCAATTAATTTAGGTGTTTTAGGCTGCATTTCTTTAAGATAGGGCATTAATTGCTCAATTATATCTTTCTCTCTAACTCTGGTATTTTGTGAACAAGAGCGATAATGATTACAAGTGCCATAAATATGACCCTTTCTTTGGCTCCAGCTGATAATACCGCCACATTCAGCGCAACGCATATTACCCTTAAAAATAAAGAGATGTTTTTTAAATTGAGTCGCTGATAATTTGCGCTTAATTTTTAATTGCACCTTATCAAATAATTCTTGAGACACTATGGGTTCATGATTACCCGGATAGACTTTTTTATTTCAAATAATTTGACCGGCATAAAAAGGATTGGTCAGCATGTTGTGCAAAGTGTTTTTAGCTAACATTTTTCCCGATGGTGTTTTAAGTCCATCGTCAAACA
>CAZREL010000044.1:0-6731 GCA_964599385.1 uncultured Gammaproteobacteria bacterium | reverse complement strand
TGATTATTTGCCATCTCCTTTAGATATTCCAGCTATTGAAGCTCATAAGCTTGATTCCGAAGAAGTTGTTACTATTGTTGCCGAAGACGGCAAACCTTTCGCCGGTTTAGCTTTTAAGATTGCTACCGATCCTTTTGTTGGAAAACTTTGTTTTGTCCGTGTTTACCAAGGTGTTTTAACTGCCGGTTCTTATATTGTTAACTCCTCAAAGGGAACAAAAGAACGCATCGGCCGCTTGGTTCGCATGCACGCCAATCATCGTGAAGAAATCAAAGAGATTTATGCCGGAGATATTGCTGCTATTATCGGTTTAAAGAATACCACCACAGGAAATACCCTTTGTGCTGAAAATAATGAAGTTCTTCTTGAGTCAATTGTTTTCCCTGAACCGGTTATTAAGATTGCCGTTGAACCTAAGACTAAAGCCGATCAGGAAAAAATGGGCGTCGCTTTGCAGCGCTTGGCTGAAGAAGATCCAACTTTCCGCGTTGAAACCGATGAAGAAACCAATCAAGTTCTTATTTCCGGTATGGGCGAACTTCATTTGGAAATTATCGTTGATCGTATGAAGAGAGAATTCGGCGTTGAAGCTAACGTCGGCAATCCTCAGGTTTCATACCGTGAGACAATTACCAAGACTGCTGAAGCAGAACATAAATACGCTAAACAGTCGGGTGGACGCGGTCAATATGGTCATTGTTCTTTGCGCATTGAACCTTTGGTTGACAGTGATAAGAACTTTGAATTTGTTGATGAAGTTAAGGGTGGCATTATTCCTAAAGAATATATCCCGGCAATTGAAAAAGGTGTTAAAGAAGCAATTCTTAGCGGACCTTTGGCCGGTTATCCGATGGTTAATATTAAGGCAGCTGTTTTCTTTGGTTCTTACCATGAAGTTGACTCTTCGGAAATTGCCTTTAAAATGGCCGCAATCTTTGCTTTCCGCGATGCTTGTGCTAAAGCCGGAACCGTTTTATTGGAGCCTATCATGAAGGTTGAAATCACCACTCCTGAGGAATATATGGGTAATGTTATTGGTGATTTGAATAGTAAGAGAGGACAGATTGAAGAGATGGTTGATCGCGCTAATGTTAAGTTGGTTAAGGCCAAAGTTCCTTTGGCGGAAATGTTCGGTTATTCAACTTCACTTCGTTCTATGTCTCAGGGACGTGCCAATTATTCTATGGAATTTTCACATTATAATGAAGTTCCTCGTAATATTTTGGAGCAAATTAAAGAAAAGAAGGGAAGATCATAACTTAATCTTAAGCCTATGTTTCCGGAACAGTTAAAAAGAATACTTGATTTGGTAAATAAGACTGGCGACAGAGTAGTTATCTACGATGCCGCCGCACCAGACAGCACCCATGTTGTTATGAATCTGGATGCCTATGAAGCTTTATTGGGTACCCTAAAAAAATCCCCAAGTACAGCCAAAATTGAGCAGAAAGCTGATTTGACAGAAGAAGATTTAACTGATAGAATAAATCGCGAGATTTCAATGTGGAAAAACCAAGAAAATCCGGAATTTTTAAGCGAAGAAGATAAGTCAAAAAAACCTTGGAGTATCCCGAAAGAAGTTAAAGAAAAAGCCAAGGAGTTTGAATAAATTTATTAAAAGTTAGTAAAAATTTAAAAAATAATTAATTACGTTCGGCTGGTTTCCTGTAAGGGAAAGAAACCTCAATTTGTCAATTAGATGAAAAGAGGGCCTGACACAAAAAACATGGCAGAAAAATTTGAACGCAAAAAACCCCATGTCAACGTTGGTACTATTGGCCACGTCGATCATGGAAAAACCACTTTAACCGCCGCGATGTTGGCAGTTTTTGGTGCTCATGGAATGACCGCTTCCAAAAAGGATGTCGGTGAAATCGATGCCGCTCCTGAAGAAAAGGAAAGAGGTATTACCATTGCTACCGCTCACGTTGAGTATGAATCTGAAAAGAGACATTATGCTCACGTTGACTGTCCTGGCCACGCCGATTATGTTAAGAACATGATCACCGGTGCTGCTCAGATGGATGGTTCAATCTTGGTTGTTTCCGCCACTGACGGTCCTATGCCTCAAACCAGAGAACACATTCTTTTGGCTCGTCAAGTAGGTGTTCCTTATATCATTGTTTTCTTGAACAAATGCGATATGGTTGAAGACAAGGAACTTATTGACCTTGTTGAAGAAGAAATTCGTGACTTGTTAAAGAAATATGAATTCCCTGGAGACACAACCCCAATTATTCGTGGTTCAGCTTTGAAGGCTCTTGAAAATCCAAATGGTCCGGATGCCGAACCAATCATGGAGCTCATGAAGCATCTTGATGAATACATCCCGGAACCAGCTCGTGATGTCGATCACCCTTTCTTGATGCCGATTGAAGATATCTTCTCAATTGAAGGCCGCGGAACTGTTGTTACCGGTCGTATCGAAAGAGGTATTATCAAAGTTGGCGATGAAGTTGAAATCGTTGGTATCAATGATACAACTAAGACAACTGTTACCGGCGTTGAAATGTTTAACAAGTCTTTGGACCAAGGTCAGGCTGGTGATAATGCCGGTTTGTTGCTCCGCGGTACTAAGAAAAATGAAGTTGAAAGAGGACAGGTTCTCTGCAAACCGGGAACTATCACTCCTCACACCGAATTCACTGCTGAAGTTTATGTTTTGTCCAAGGATGAAGGCGGACGCCACAAGCCATTCTTTAATGGTTATAAGCCTCAGTTCTATTTCAAGACCACCGATGTTACTGGAGACATTACTTTACAGGCTGGAACCGAAATGGTTATGCCTGGTGATACAACCAATTTGACCATCAAATTGATTGCTCCTATCGCTCTTGAAGACAAACAGAAATTCACCATCCGCGAAGGCGGACGCACCGTTGGTGCTGGTGTTGTTACCAAGATCATTAAATAAGTAGTCACTTTGGCTCATCCTTTCCTTGCGAAAGGCTAAGGATGAGCTTGTAGTGTTTATTTAACACCGATTAAAAGTATTTTTAGCTAATTACTATGTCCGAAAACAAGAAAGAAGAAAAAGACTTCAAGCAAAGGATCAGAATCAAGATCAAGGCTTTTGATCATAAGATTATCGATCAATCAACTAAGACCATTATCGAAACCATCGAGAGAAGCGATGCACAGTTTTTTGGTCCAATACCTCTTCCAACCGAGATGAGAAAGTATACCGTAAACCGCTCTACTTTCGTTCACAAGGATGCCAGAGATCAATATGAAATGCGCATTCACAAAAGAATGATTGACATTATTGAACCTAATGCTAAAACCATTGAAGCTCTTACAACTTTAAGCCTTCCGGCTGGGGTTGACGTTGAGATTAAAATGTAGTAGGATAGTATAGTTGAAAACTATTAAAAAATAATTAGCTTTTAAGAGCCCGAATAACTCTGTTAAAAAAGAAAGTGTTTAGGCAAATATTAGCTGAATTTGGAGGATAACCAGCAGCAAATTTAATAAATTTAAAAAATAATATCTTTTTGGCTATTATTTTTGCAATTTGTTTTAAAGCTGGTTTATAGCCAGTTTTTTGTTTTATAACGACAGAAGAACCATATGAAATTCATTTTAGGAAAAAAGATGAGCATGACCCAGATTTGGGTGAAAGATAAAGTCTTTGCGGTAACTCCGATTCAGGCCGGTCCTTGCGTAATCACTCAAGTTAAAGATAAGTCTAAAGATGGCTATGAAGCTATTCAATTGGCTTATGGTGATAGAAAAGAAAAGAATATTAATAAGCCACAACGTGGTCATTTTAAAGCAACTGGCGTTAAACCGGCTCATGTTAGAGAATGCCGTTTTGAAGGTGTTTCTGAGTTTAAAACTGGCGATGTTGTTTCTGTTGGAACTTTTGTTGTTGGCGATATAGTTAACGCCACCGGAACATCTAAAGGACGCGGCTTCCAGGGTGTTGTAAAAAGACATGGCTTCCATGGTTTTAGAGCTACTCATGGTAATAAAGACCAGGAAAGAATGTCCGGTTCCGTCGGCCCTAAGGGTCCGGCTCACGTCTTTAAGGGTACTCGCATGGGTGGCCGCATGGGCGGAGAAAAAGTAACTACAACCAATTTGGAAATTCTTGATATCGATGAAGCTAATAACATTTTATATGTTAAAGGTGCAGTTCCCGGTGCTATTAATGGACTTATCATGTTAAAAGGAAAAGGAGATTTGCTTGTTAATTTAAAAAAAGAAGAAGTTGTTGTTGAAACTCCGGCGACGGAAGAAGTCTCTGCAACTGAAGAAGCTCCTGTAGCGGAAGAAACCCCGGTGGTTGAAGAAGCTCCGGTCGAAGAAGTTAAAGAAGAAGCTCCGGCTGAAGTTAAAGCCGAATAAAGAATTTTAATATCTTGATTATATGTCATTAAAGGTAAAAGTTTACAATAAATCGGCTGAAAACGTAAAAGAGCTTGAAGTTAGCTCAAAGATTTTTGAGGTGAAGGCCAGCAACGAATTATTACATCAAGTTGTTGTTTCTCAGATGGCTAATGCCCGCCAAGTTATCGCCGACACTAAGGGTCGTGCTGAAGTTTCTGGCGGCGGTAAAAAACCTTGGAAGCAAAAGGGAACCGGACGCGCCCGTGCCGGATCCAGCCGTTCTCCTCTTTGGCGCGGCGGTGGCGTGACTTTCGGTCCAAGCAGCGATAGAAATTTCAAAAAGAAGATAAATCAGAAAATGAAGCAGAAGGCGATGTTTATGGTTCTTTCCGATAAGCTTGCGACAGGACATCTTTTGGTTATCGATGATTTGAAGTTTGGAGATTTTAAAACCAAAGATTTCAATAAGATGTTGAAGAGTTTGGAGGAAAAAGTTTTGAACGATTCTCGCCGCGACGTTTTGATTGTTAATACCGAGAAAGATGAAAAAACTCTTTTTTCCGGACGCAATCTTAAGGGTGTCAAGATAGTTAATCAGGAAAATTTGAGTGTTCTTGAATTGCTTGATTATAAGAATCTGATTTTGAGTGAAGAATCCATTAAGGTTCTCGAAAAGACTTACGCTAAATAAGAATTCTGAATCTAATTTAATCATATGGCTTTATTTGGAAATAAAAAAACTGATGCTGCTGCGCCGGCAGCGAGTAAAAAAACTACTCCTAAGAAAGAAGTAGCGGAAGAGAAGGCTTCTATGGCTGATCTTTATGAAGGCAAAGAAGTGAAAAAGGCTGTTGCTAAGGATAAAAAGTCCGACAAAAAAGTTCTTGGAGCAGAGTTGTCTAAAGTTCTTATTCGTCCTTTAGTCACTGAAAAAGCTTCTCATTTGGCTGGAGTCGGTAAATATGCTTTTATTGTTTCTTTGGACGCCAATAAAATTTCCGTCGCCAAAGCAGTTGAAGCCCTTTATGGAGTTAACGTCGTAAAAGTTAATGTTGTTAATATGGAGGGCAAGGCGATTGTCAGAGGACGCATTAAGGGCAAGAGAAGCGATTTTAAAAAAGCGGTTGTAACTTTGAAGAAGGGTGAATCAATCAGTATCTACGAAGGTGTCTAAGATGAAATAGGATATAAAATTTTTTGACTATACATATGGGAATTAAAAAAGTAAAACCAAATACCCCTGGAAGACGCGGAGCCACTTTCGATGATTTCAGCGATATTACCAAATTCACCCCGGAAAAAAATCTTATTGTTATTAAGAAAAAGAGGGGCGGACGCAATGCCAGCGGCAAGATAACCGTCAGACATCAAGGCGGCGGCGCAAAGAGATTTATTCGTTTGGTTGATTTTAAAAGAGATAAGTTTGACATTCCGGCTACAGTTGCCGCTATTGAATACGATCCAACCAGAGGCGCCAGAATTGCCTTGTTAAATTACGCTGACGGAGAAAAGAGATATATTGTTGCTCCGGCTGATTTAAAAGTCGGCGATAAAATTATTAGCTCTAAGTCTTTGGTTGATATCAGAACCGGTAATGCTTTGCCGATTCAATTTATTCCGGCCGGTGTTCCTGTTCATTGCGTTGAACTCGAAGCCGGAAAAGGAGCTAAGATTGCCAGAGGTGCCGGTAACGTAGTATTTGTCATGGGCGTTGAAGGTAAGTTTGCTCAAATTAAGATGCCATCAGGCGAAATTAGATTAATCAAAAAGGAGTGCCTTTGTACTATCGGAAAAGTTAGCAATGCTGACAAACGCCATATTTCTTTGGGTAAAGCCGGCCGTAGTCGTCATTTGGGTATTCGTCCGACTGTTCGTGGTACCGCTATGAATCCGGTTGATCATCCACACGGTGGTGGTGAAGGCAAGCAATCTATCGGTTTGAGACATCCTAAGACTATGTGGGGCAAACCGGCTCTTGGTGTTAAGACAAGACGCAAGCACCCATCTGATCGCTTAATCATTAAGAGAAGAGCTAAGAGAAAATAATTAACGAATAACATATGTCGAGAAGTTTAAAGAAAGGTCCATACGTTAACCCTCGTATCATCAAAAAGATACAGAATCTTCCGGCCGGAGATAAAACGGTCATCAAGGTTTGGGACAGGGCTTGCACCATCACCCCGGAAATGGTTGGACATACAATGGGGGTCCATAATGGTAAAACACATATTCCTGTTTTTATCGTTGAAAATATGGTTGGTCATCGCTTGGGTGAATTTTCTCCAACTAAGAAATTTTTAGGTCACGGCGGTAAAATGGCTAAAACTCAGGCTGCCGGTAAGAAATAATTAAATCATCATCGCCAATATGGAAATAAGAGCAAGTTTAAAACATTTAAG
>CAZREL010000043.1:0-7081 GCA_964599385.1 uncultured Gammaproteobacteria bacterium | reverse complement strand
TATCTTGGTTGCGGCACACATTGTCTTTATTATTATGTTATAAATATTGATGATTTAAAAATCAAAGAGGAGGGGCATGTTTATAATGATTAAAAACTTGACTTACAGGTTTATATCAAAAAACATCCAACGAATTGTTGGATGTTTTTTGTTTTATGTAGTCCCTAGGGGAATCGAACCCCTGTTACCAGGATGAAAACCTGGTGTCCTAACCACTAGACGAAGGGACCATTTGCTTCAAATAAAAATTAAGGATTTCGCTTTCTTCCTTAATTGCAAGACTATTTTATATATTTATTAAATTATTGTCAATATTATTTGTTTACGCCCTAATTTTAAAGTGATATAATTTAATATTAGCGGATTAAATTAACGTTATTAATTGTTTTTATGTCGGAAAAAAGAAAAAAAATCGGTTTGGCACTTGGTTCTGGCGGTTTTCGCGGCTTGGCGCATATTGGGGTTTTAAAAGTTTTAGAGGAAAATGGTATTAAAATCGACTATATCAGCGGTGCCTCGGTTGGAGCTATCGTTGCCGCTTATTATGCCATGTATGGCAGCGTTTCTAAGCTCGAGGAAAGATTAGCTGATTGGCCGATTGATAATTTATATAAATTTATTGATTTAAATTGGCGAGGCGGGTTTATTGCCGGTAATAAATTTCATAATTTTTTAGATGAGGAATTTTCCAGTGCAAGCTTCTCAAAAACAAGAATTCCTCTTCAAATAATTGCTACCGACTTGGAAAAAGGTTCGCCGTATATTTTTTCTTCCGGGCGTTTGGCTCCAGCGGTTCGAGCCAGTATTTCAGTTCCTCTAATGTTTCAACCGGCCAGTCAAGATGGTCGCCAATTTATCGATGGTGGTTTGTCCAATCCCGTACCATTGAATTTAATTAAAGAAATGGGAGCGGATATTCTTATCGGTGTTAATTTATATCACAAGAATGAATTTGTCAGCCGTAATTTTACCGTGCCTAATGTTGCTTTGCGAAGCACTCGTATCGCTCTATATAATTTAGCCCAGGCCGATATCAAATCGGCTGATTTTGTTATTGCCCCCGACACTTCGCCGATTATTTCCAGCCAGAGTTTGCAAAAATATAATCTCCAGAATGTAGCCGAGCTTATAAAAATTGGCGAGAAGGCCGCTAAAAAAATATTGCCGGAAATAAAAACGGCGCTTGGTCTGTAATTGGATATAATAAATATCAATAATGAAATATAGATTATATACAACTTCAAGGAAAGCTTGGGATGCGATGTTTAAAGCCATTACCGAAGCGGAAAAGTTTATTTACATGGAGATGTATATTTTTTTGGATGACACTAAAACAACTCATGATTTTTTGGGATTGCTTAAAGAAAAGGCCAGAGCGGGGTTGGAAGTGGTTGTGATTGCCGATGCTTATGGCAGTTCCAAACTTTCTGCGGCCGCTATCAAAAATTTGCGCGAAGCGGGCGGAGAATTTATTTTCTTTAGTCATCTTTTTAGGCGCACGCACCGCAAAATTTTGATTATAGACGGCAAAACCGCTTTTTTGGGCGGAGTAAATATCAAGGAAAATATTCGCGATTGGCTTGATTTGCAAATTAAGATATCCGGGAAAATTGTTAAACCGGCTTTGCAGTCTTTTGCTTATGCCTATCAAATGGCCGGCGGAAAAAAAGAATCGGTTTTGCGTTATAGCCGTATTCCTCTGACGCGGAAAATAAAATCCTGGATTATGGATAGCCTGCCTTCGAGTAAAGGGAAATATAATTTAAGCGATTATTATATAAAGCATATTATCGAAGCAAAGCGCAGTATAAAAATTGTTACCCCCTATCTTCTGCCGCCGCGTCGTTTATTGGCGGCGCTTGATAATGCCAGGCGCAACGGCGTCGAAGTCGAGTTGATTATTCCCGATGATACCGATATCAAGTCGCTTAATAAAATAAATTATTTAAATGCTTGCCGCTTATCGGCTCTTGGCGTTAAATTTTATCTAATGCCGATTATGAATCATGCCAAAATTCTTTTAATTGACGATGAAGAGGGGCTCATTGGATCGCAAAACATGGATATTTTATCTTTCAATTTTAATATGGAGGCCGGCGTTTTCTTTCAGCAAAAAAAGTTGGTGAGCGATTTGGTAAGAATTTTTGATAAATGGAAACAAGAATCCATATTTTTTGAATTCTCTGAAAAGAAGATTAAAACGGGCGATAAACTGCTTATTGGCTTCTTTAAAATATTTTATCCCATCCTTTAAATCCGGACTATTGTTTTTTTCGTTCTTTTCCTCTATAATTGAGCTTAATAATTTTTTAGTCCCTAATCTATGGCCGCCGAATTTATTAAGATAAGAGGAGCGAAAACGAATAACTTAAAAAATGTTTCAATCGATATTCCTCGCAACAAGCTTGTTGTGATAACCGGACTTTCCGGTTCCGGGAAATCTTCTTTGGCTTTTGACACTATTTATGCCGAAGGCCAAAGGCGCTATGTCGAATCTTTATCATCTTATGCCAGGCAATTTGTCGGCTTGATGGATAAGCCGGAAGTTGATTTGATTGAAGGTTTGTCGCCGGCTATTTCTATCGATCAAAGGACTATTTCTCACAATCCTCGTTCAACCGTTGGTACGATAACGGAAATCTATGACTATTTCCGTCTGTTGTTTGCGCGCGCCGGTGTTCCGGAATGCCCTAATTGCGGAGCAAAAATGAAAAAGGCTTCCGAGGAAAAGAAAGATAAAAAGAAAATAGGGAAAAGGGAAATTAATTCTTCGCGCATTGAAAGATTTTTTTCTTGCCCTTCTTGCGAGCACAGGATAAATGAACTTGAGCCGCGTGATTTTTCTTTTAATTCTGCTCACGGTGCTTGCCCGTCTTGCGGCGGTCTTGGGACTAAATCGGAAATTGCTCCAGATTTAGTTTTCAATTTGAAGCTCAGCATTTTAGAGGGATCGATTAAGCCGCTGGCTCATGCGAATTTAAGCGGCAATCCTCTTATTGCCGAACTGGAAGATTTAGCTTCCCGTTATGGTTTTAATTTGCGTTTGCCTGTCGGCTCCTTATCCGATCAAGAAAGGCAATTAATGCTTTATGGCGATAAGAAATTTACCGGTATTATTGCCGCGCTTGATAAAAAGTATCAGGAAACGAAATCCGGGTTGGTTCGTTCGGAAATAGAAAAATCAATGCGAGTCTCCCTGTGTCCGAGCTGCCATGGCAAGCGTTTGAAAGCGGACTCTTTGGCGGTAAAAATCGCCGGTCTTTCGATTGATGATTTGACATCCAAGAGTATCGGTGATTTGAAAGATTTTCTACCTTCTTGGTTGGCCAAGCCCAACGCCTTTAACGGCAGTTTTCAAATCGTTGAGCCAATCTTAAAAGAGTCTATAAAGAATTTGGAATTGCTTGATAATGTTGGTTTGTCATATTTGTCTCTTTCCCGTTCAGCAGCCACTTTATCCGGCGGGGAGGCACAACGTATTCGCCTTGCTTCTCAAGTCGGTTCGGCTTTAAGCGGGGTTTTATATATTTTAGATGAGCCTTCTATCGGACTGCATCAAAGAGATAATGATCGTCTTATCAAGACGCTTCAAGATTTGCGTGATAATGGCAATACCGTTATTGTCGTTGAGCATGACTTATCGATGATGCTTGAAGCCGATTATATAATTGATATGGGTCCTGGTGCCGGAGAGCTGGGAGGTAAGGTTTTATTTGCCGGGACGCCGGAAGAAATAAAGACCGCTTCCGGAACTTTAACCGGAGAATATATTTCCGGCAAAAAAGAAATCAAAGCGCCTCTAAAATTCCGAAATGGCAATGGTAAATCAATTAAGATTATCGGAGCGGCTGAGAATAATTTGAAGAACATTGATGTTGAGATACCGCTCGGGAAATTGGTGGCCATAACCGGCGTATCCGGTTCGGGCAAATCAAGCTTAATGAATGATATTTTAGCCAAGGCTTTAACGCAGAAGTTTTATCGCGCGAAAACTGAGCCAGGGAAACATAAAGCCATTGAAGGTTTGGAAAATATTGATAAGGTTATCGATATCGATCAATCGCCAATCGGCAAGACGCCTCGTTCTAACCCGGCAACTTATACCGGCTTATTTTCTTATATTAGGGACATCTATGCCGAATTGCCGGAAGCGCGTGTTAAGGGTTTCGGACCGGGACACTTTTCTTTTAATGTTCCCGGCGGTCGTTGTGAAAATTGCGCCGGGGATGGCGTTATAAAAGTTGAAATGCAATTCTTGTCCGATATTTATTTAACCTGCGATGTTTGCGGCGGCAAGAAATTTAAAGAAAAAGTTTTGGAAATTTTGTATAAAGGAAAAAATATTTATGAAGTTTTGGAAATGACCGTTTCCGAAGCGAAAGATTTTTTCCGTGATCATTCTTTGCTTGTCCAAAAACTAAGAACTTTGGAAGAAGTTGGCTTGGGTTATATTAGATTGGGACAAAGTGCCACAACGTTTTCCGGCGGAGAAGCGCAGCGTATAAAGTTGGCAACCGAGCTGGCTCGCCGCGCAACCGGAAAAACTTTATACATATTGGATGAGCCGACTACCGGATTGCATTTTGACGACATCTCTCGATTGCTTAAAGTTTTAAATATGCTGGTTGATGCCGGCAATACCGTTTTGATTATTGAACACAATATCGAAGTGATAAAATCGGTTGATTGGATTATTGATCTTGGCCCAGATGGCGGTGAGGCCGGCGGGCAATTGGTTGCTTGCGGAACGCCGAAGGATGTCGCTGCCGCTAAAAACAGTTTTACCGCTAAATATCTTAAAAAACCATCGCTTTAAGCGATGGTTTTTATTTTTATTTCTGCAAATTTCTGATTAAAGAGATAATTTTGTTTTTTAATTTCGGCCGGACGGCAATCATGTCGCAGCTTTCAAGCGACCAGGATTTTCCTTCCGCATCGCAAACGGATATACCTGCCTCCGAGGCGATTAAAGTTCCGGCAGCCACATCCCATGATCTTGCTCCGGGAATGAAGATAGAGTCGAGGCGAGAAGCGGCGACGTAGGCCAGTTCGATAGCGGCGCTGCCGAGCTGGCGGCAGTCTATAGCTTGTAGTTTTTGTTGTCGGTAATAAGCAATGGCGGTTTTAATGTTTTCTTGGCTTTGTCCGTGACAGAAAGCGTGTATTTCTTTGCCCTTACCAAGATTATCTTTTATTTTTAATTTCTTGCCGTTTAAATAAGCGCCTTTTCCTCTTTCTGCCCAAAACATTTCTTTTAGAACCGGAGCATAAATAAGGCCGAAAATAATTTTGTTTTTATAGGCTAAGCCGATTGATATCGACCATAGCGGGTTATGAATGCTGTAATTTGTCGTTCCGTCTATCGGATCGATTATCCAGAGATAATCGGATTCTTTTTGATCGCTTCCGTATTCCTCGCCGAGAATCGAGTGTTCCGGGAAAGCCTTTTCTATTTCTCGGCGCAAGAATTTTTCCGTGTCTTTGTCGACTTTTGTCACTATTTCATTTTTTCCTTTTAAAAGGGAGTCGCTTCTGTCGTATTTAAGCCAAGCTTTAGCGGCTTTATCGCCCGCTTGAAGGCTTATGGCTTTAATTGTCTTTAGAAAGTCTTTTTGTTTTATCTTTTTTTTCATATCATCTCCAATATTTTTAATTCTAATGATTTTTTGTCGGTATCAAAAATTGCAAAGCTGGCTTGATAGCCGGTGCCGGCCAGGTTGCCGGGATTAGCGATTGTCGTGTCGCCGATTTTTTCTATCCAAGGCTTGTGCGTGTGTCCGTGAAAAATGAAATCGAAAATCTTTTTGCCCTTTTTAGTGAGTGTTTCAATTTTAAACGGCTCATGAACCATGCCGATAGAAATATTTTCAATTTTTATAGTTCCGATATTTTCGAGGTCAGTAATGTTTTTCAAGTTCGCCAGTTCTTTGGCGTCATAGTTGTCGGCGTTGCCGCGGACAATAAATATTTCTTTCGAAAAACGCCCGGCAAGGTAGCCGGCCGTATCGATGTTGGTTATATCCCCAAGACAAATTATTTTTTCCGCATTTTCTTTCTTTAACCAAGCCAGGGCCTTGTCTAAATTCGGGATATTATCGTGAATATCCGATATTATGCCTATTTTCATTTTTTTCCTCTTAGCTTTATTTCGTAGGCCATTTGTTCCAGTTTTCTTAAATGGCCGCGCGCTTGATCGTATTTGGTTCTGAGATAGCCTGTCATATCAAAATCTGCTAATTCTTCCATCGTCTCTTCGGCGATTTTTTTTGTTTTGGCGACAGCGGAAAATTTTCCGGCCGCCGCTTGATTGGTGGCGTAGCGGACAAGCTCGCCGATCATATCGCAGATTCCTCCTAAATATGATTCATAATCAAAACTAATATCTTTAATTGCTTCAATCTTTTTGCCTCTAACCGCTTGCCAAAGAGTTTTGCCTTCCATATATTCTTCAGCCGCTGCTTTATAAGCGCCTTCGCGGACAAGTCTTTCAAAGCCGAAATTGCTTTCAAGTTCTTTGAGTGATTTTTCCATTTCCTTAAACCAAGAATCGGCCGCTTTTTCATCCAGTTTTTGAATAGCAAATATCGCTTTTTTAGCTTTGAAGAGAATATCGTTTGAAAGAGAAATAATCTTTCTCCTTTCGCTGCCGTTTTTGGCGTAATCTGATTTAAGATTTTCCAATAATTTTTTTTCTATCATAAATTTTTGTTTATACAACTCTAAAGACTTCCTCTAAACTGGTTTCTCCGGCGAGAGCTTTTAGAACGCCGTCTTGGAGCATAGTCACTGTTCCGCTTTCGATAGCCGCGGCCTCTATTTCATAATCGGTTATATTCGGCTGTTGTACGAGCTTTCTGATTGTCGGCGTCATCTCAATTGCTTCGTACAAACCAAGCCGCCCCTTATAACCTATTTGTCCGCAGTGATCGCAACCGCTGCTTTCATAAAAAATCAGTTCTTGCGGTATGCTGATATCCGAATTTTTGATGCTGCTTAAAACTTCTTTTGCCTTAGCTTCTTCTTCGGCGCTTAATTCTTTAATTTTTTTACAGTGCGGGCATAGTCTTCTGACTAATCTTTG
>CAZREL010000042.1:0-7496 GCA_964599385.1 uncultured Gammaproteobacteria bacterium | reverse complement strand
GGCAATATCGATCTTAATTGGTTGGAATTTTCTGTTTTGAATAATACCGCTTATAGTTATTATGAAGCGCCGCTTGATATTTTAATTTTCAGATCCGGTATTTTAGCCGGTGTTAATCGTTATGTTTTGAATAATTTTAGGAGCGGGGAATCGAGGCCGGTAAGAATGACTTGGAGCGGTGATTTGCGTGGCGCCAAAGATGTGCAGATTGTTCCGGCCATCGACATTTTTGATGATTCCGTTTATTTAAAGTATCAGGGGAATAATTGATTATGTTGAACCAAATAAAGCTATATTTTCGTAATTTTGACTGGTTGATTTTCTTTTCGGTTCTTTTACTGGTTTCTTTCGGGTTGATAGAAATTTATAGTATTGCTTTGGGCCAGGGAGCCTTAGATACCGTAAATTTTAAAAAACAAATATTATTTGCCGGTATCGGTTTTTTCCTGCTTTTTTTATTCGCTTTCGCCGATTCGCACTTTATAAAAAGCTTGAGTAAATATTGGTATATTTTGGCGGCAATTGTTCTTGTTTCCGTGCTTATTTTTGGCAACACCATTAGAGGCACAAAGGGCTGGTTTAATCTGTTTGGTTTCGGTATCCAGCCGGTTGAATTTGTTAAGATAATACTTATTATTTTTTTGGCGGACTTTTTTGCCAATCTGTCTACCAAGATAAAGACGGTGCGGCATTTTTTCATATCGGCCGTTTCAACTTTTTTCTTAATCGGGCTGATCATGCTTCAGCCTGATTTTGGTTCATCGTTAATGTTGGCGGCTATTTGGCTGGTAATGCTTGTGGCTGCCGGATTTCGAGCCAGATATTTCATTTTCATTTTTTTAGTTGGCGCGATAATCATGACCAGCGCCTGGTTTTTCTTTTTTAAAGATTATCAAAAAGAAAGAATTATGAATTTTGTCAGTCCGGGAGAAAACTCTTTGGAATCCGGATATAATATTTCTCAAGCCATGATTGCCGTCGGCTCCGGCGGCTTGACCGGTAAGGGGGTCGGTTTTGGCTCGCAGTCGCAGTTAAAATTCTTGCCGGAAGCGCAAAATGACTTTATTTTTTCTGTTATCGCTGAAGAACTGGGTCTACTGGGCGTGATTTTGGTTTTACTTTTTTACGGAATTTTCTTTTTTCGCTGTTTTAGGGCAATACCAAGAATGAACAGTGATTTTGGTTCATATTTCATTATTGGCGCCATTGGATTGATTTTTATTCAAATGTTTATTAATATTGGAATGAACCTTGGCATCATGCCTGTTGTGGGTTTGCCCCTGCCTTTTATAAGTTATGGGGGGAGCTCCTTATTGTCAATGTTGATTTTAGTCGGGATGATAGAAAATATTATTATTAGATCTAGAATTAACTATTAAAAATATGGAATTCAAACTGTCAGTACAAAAAAGGGAAAAAAACGAGCACTTGGATAAAGATTTTATTCCAGCCGTTCTTTATGGTAAGGGGGTGGAAAATGCAGCTTTAAAGGTTAAGAAAGCTGATGTAAGCAAGGTCTTTAACCAGGCCGGTGAATCAAATTTAGTTGTGTTGGATTTTGATGGAAATCTTGTCAAAGTTTTGATTAAAGAGGTTCAAAAAGATCCGCTTAAACACAGTTTGATTCATGTTGATTTTTATCAGGTTAACATGAAGGAAAAGTTAAATACGGAAATTCCTTTGCATTTTATAGGCGAATCAAAAGCCGTTAAGGAAATGGGCGGCATGTTGATGAAGGACATCGATTCTTTGGAGGTCGAGTGTTTGCCAGTCGATTTGGTTGATCATATCGATGTTGATATTTCCATTCTTGATTCTTTTGAGTCGGAAATCAGAATGCATGATATTAAGCTGCCAAAAGGCATAGAGCTTTTGCATGAGGATCGCAATGAAATAGTTGTCAGCGTTCAGGAACCGAAAGTTGTTGCTGAAGAGCCGGTAGTTGCGGAAGCTCCTGCTGCCGCTCCAACGCCAGCCGCTAATGCGGAGGCTGAAAAGAAATAAAGACAATACTAAATATATAAAAAACATCCATTAAAGGATGTTTTTTATTAAGCAGAAGCGGTTTCTATTTGATAAGTCTTTGATGAATAATATTTTAGCTCGGGGAAAATTTGCGGTGGCGATTATTTTTATTTTTTGAGTTTGGTCTGGGTTTATTTCGCAATAAATTGAAAATTTTGATTCAGAAAGGTTTTTGATATTTTTTAGTTGAGAAAAAAGATTTTTATAATGCTTTAAGCCATCGGAACCGGAAAGTAGGGCATTTTTCGGTTCTTTGGAAATGCTCGGTTCTTTCATCTCTTTAGGATTTAAATAGGGAAGATTGGCGGCTATAATAAAGCCTTCTTGTTTGTGGCAGATTAAAGCTATATCTTTTTTAATCGACGACAACAGATTGCTTTTTTTGAAAATTATTTTGTTGTCGAGGCGGTGTTTTTTTGCATTTAAAGCCGCTATTTCTAAGGCTTTTTGGGAAATATCAATGCCAAAAAAATTTGCTTGGCGATAAATTTGCGGTTTGGTTTTTTTTATTTCCGCCGCTAATGATACTATTATCGCTCCCGATCCGGTGCCAATGTCAAAGAAATTATCATTTATTGATTCGTTCTGCAGTATTTCCTCAATCATTATTTCTGTCTCTGGACGGGGGACAAGGACCGATTTTGAAACAATGAAATCTCTTCCAAAGAATTCTTTTATTCCTGTAAGGTAGGCAATTGGCCAGTTATTTAGGCGCTTCTTTTCTAATTTTTTGAAAGTCTTAACAATCTTCTGGTCGAGGGGAAATTCCGGGTGGGTCATGATAAATATCTTATCGCGACCGCTTAGATAAGACAAAAGAAGCTCCGTCTCTTGGCGAGGAAGGGAGCTGCTCTTTATTATTTCCGAGAAAGACTTGCCTTTCTTTTTTTCTTTTCTTTGAGGCATTTAGGCCGCGTTATTTTCTGCTTTGTGAGCCTTTTTAAGGGCTAAAACGATTTCTTCAATTTCACCATCCATGAAGCGGTTGATGCTGCGAAGTGAAAGATTTATTCTGTGATCGGTAACTCGATCTTGAGGAAAGTTATAGGTTCTAACTTTATCCGATCTGTCGCCAGCGCCGATTTGGCTTTGTCTGGCGCTTGAATCGGCTTGTCGCTTTTCTTCTTCTTGTTTGGCTAATAAGCGCGAACGCAGAACTTGCAAGGCTTTTTCTTTATTTTGATGCTGCGATTTTTCATCCTGACAAGAAACGATCATGCCGGTCGGTAAGTGCAGAATACGAATGGCGGAATAGGTTGTGTTAACGCTCTGGCCGCCCGGACCGCTTGAGCAAAAAGTATCAATGCGGATATCATTAGGTTTTATTTCGATATCAACTTCTTCTGCCTCCGGCAAGACGACGACAGTCGCGGTTGAAGTGTGGACGCGCCCTTGTTTTTCCGTTTCCGGAACTCTTTGGACGCGGTGCGTTCCGGCTTCAAATTTTAACAAGCCATAGGCGCCATCGCCTTTGACTTCAAAAATAATTTCTTTGTAGCCGCCAATACCGATAACGCTTGAGTCGATTAAACCAAGTTTCCAGGATTTCCTTTCGCAAAAACGCGAATACATTCGGAAAAGATCGCCGGCAAAGAGCGCCGCTTCATCGCCTCCAGCGCCGGCCCTTATTTCAATAATACAATTTTTCTTGTCATTCGGGTCGGCCGGGTGGACTTCTTCTTCTATTTCTTCTTTAAGTTTGCTGACTTTTTCTTCTAAGGCCGTTATTTCCGCTTCAGCCATCGCTTTTAAATCGGCGTCGTTTTCGGAAGCGATTATTTCTTTGTTTTCTTCAAGTTCTTTGAGAGATTTTTCCCAATCTAAAATAAGCTCGACAGCTTTTTTTAGGCTGGCGTGCTCTCTGGATAGCTTGATGATCTCTTGCTGGTCTTGGCTGGCACCGGACATCATCTGTTCTTCTATTTTTTTGAAGCGCTCTTTAATGTCTTCGTACATATTAAATTGATTATTTGCTTATTTTTCCTAACAAAAAGCGACTCGTTCTTATATGCTTATTTTAACACGCAAATGTTAAAAAGCTAAAACGAATCGCTTTTTTAAAAACGAAGCTATTTTTTCTTGAGAGTAACTTGAGCAATCTTCTTAAAGTCTTTCTGTTTAACAACAACTTCTTTCTTTGCTCTTTCTTCAGCTCTGGCAGCGCGTTTAACCTTCTTACCTTTCTTATCTTTAGCCACTTCGCTGGAAGTTTTAATTTTGGTTTCGAATTTTTCGACGCGGCGAGCAGTATCAACTAACTTCTGTTTGCCGGTGTAGAAAGGATGGCAAGCTGAACAAAGTTCAACTTTAATTTCCGGTTCGGTGGATCCGGTGGTGAAAGTATTGCCGCAGACGCAAGAAACTTTGCAATCGGAGTAGTACTTTGGGTGAATGTCTTTTTTCATATAGCGTATTAGCCAACAAAAAGAAAATTTTATTAAGATTAATAAAATTCTCGCTTTTATTTATTATCATTTTGTGTTAACATTATGCTATCATAAGATTTAAATTTTAGCAAGTGCCGCTTGATATGACTCGTGGCCGATCCAGGAATTATGAATAAAGTCGCTAATATTGCCAAAAACACCTCCTATTTGACTATTGCGCTAATATTACAAAAAATAATATCTTTTACCTATTTTACTTTGCTGGCCCGCTATATCGGTCCGGCTTTTTTAGGTAAATACTATCTGGCGATATCTTTAACTAGTATTTTTGCCATATTTATTGATCTTGGTTTTGCCAATGTTTTAACAAGGGAAGTGGCTAAAAAAGAGGATGAAGCCCCCAGATGGTTAGGAAATATTTTAAGCATTAAAATCCCCTTAGCTTTCTTGTCTTTAATAATGCTGGTTATAGTGGTTAATGTTCTCGGTTATGATGAGTTAACAAGAAATCTGGTTTATGTTTCTTGTGTCTCCATGGTTCTTGATTCTTTTACCAGTACTTTCTTTGCCACCAGTCGTGGTCGCCATAATCTTAAATATGAAAGTATCTCTTCTATTATTTTTCAAATAATAGTTTTGGTTGTCGGTTACGGCGCCTTATTGATGGGGCATGGCTTGGTTTGGGCAATGGGCGCTTTAGCCTTAGCCAGTGTTTTTAATTTTATCTATTCTTTAAGCATCGTCGCTTATAAATTAAAAGTAAAGATTAGATTAGCCTTTGATTCTTTATTTGTTAAGGAAATTTTTATTATTTCTTGGCCTTTTGCCGTTTTTGCCATTTTCCAACGTTTGTATACTTATTTTGATTCGGTTTTATTGTCGGTCTTGGCCGGTGATGAGCAGGTCGGTCTTTATCAAGTTGCTTTTAAAATAATTTTTGCCTTGCAGTTCTTGCCGCAAGCTTTTACCGCTTCCTTATATCCGGCTTTAAGCGCTTATTGGAAGCATAATCGCGAACAACTGGCCATAACTTTCGAAAGGGCCATGAGTTATTTGATTATAATTTCTTTGCCCATTGTATTTGGTATTTTTGCTTTGGCGGACAAAGTTGTCCTTTTATTCAAATCGGATTACGATGCCGCCGCTTGGCCGCTGAAAATTTCGATTATTTCTCTATTTTTTATTTTCCTTAATTTTCCTATAGGTTCAATTCTTAATGCCTGCGATGCTCAGAAAAAGAACACGAGAAACATGATTATTGTCACAATTGCCAGCGTTCTGCTTAATTTGGCTCTTATTCCTATTTATAAAGCCGTAGGAGCTTCTTTGGTTGTGTTGATTACCAATGCCTTGATGTTTGTCCTCGGTTTGCGAGAGTCAAAAAAGATCGTCGGGACTTTGGGGAAGAAGGTTGGTTTTCTGTTTCTTAAAGTCTTAGCGGCCTCATTGCTTATGGCCCTTATCGTTTTCTTCGGCAGTGCTTATGTTAATATTTTTGTTTCGGTTGTAGTAGGCGGTCTCCTTTATTTTATAGCTTTATATCTTTTCGGTGGTTTTAAGAAAGAAGATATTGCGAGCATTAAAGCTTCTTTTATAACCAAGAAAGTATGAGAACGCTTTTGGTAACATTGGAATATCCCCCTTTTAAAGGCGGTGTGGCTAACTATTATTATAATTTGGCCGGGCACTTTCCGCATGAAGAAGCTTTTTTTGTTGTCGATAATAATGAAAAGAAATTAGACGGCGGTCGAGGTTTTTTTTCTTGGTTCCGTGCTTTTGCCGAGATTTATCGCAAGATAAAATTTAGTCGTATCGACTATGTTTTGGTTGGGCATATTCTGCCGCTTGGTACGGTTGTTTGTCTTTTATCCTTTCTTAAAGTTTTTAAATACGGAGTTTTTTTACATGGCCTTGATTTTTCCAGCGCTCTTAAATCCGGTCGCAAGAAAAAATTAGCCGAATTGATTTTAAAAAAAGCTGATAAAATCATTGCTGCCAATTCTTATGTGGCCGCTCAGGTGGGAAATGTTTTTCCTTTTGCGATTAATAAAATTTCTGTCATCAACCCCGGTTTACCGAGCAATCCTGTTTATGTTCCGGAAAATGAACTTGAGGAGTTGCGCGTGAAATATGATTTACGGGATAAATTTATTTTGCTCAGCGTCGGCCGCTTGGTGCGGCGCAAGGGTTTCGATAATGTTATTAAGGCATTGTCTTTAATGAGCGATGATGATTTATCAAATACACGTTATATTCTTATTGGAAAGGGAAGTGACCATGATTATCTTAAATCGCTCGTTACTCCTAATTTGAAAGATAAGATAATTTTTTTTGGCGAGGCCGGTGAAACGGATAAATGGCGCTGGCTTCATCTTTGCGACGCTTTTATTATGCCAACCAGAAATATTTCCGGTGATTACGAAGGTTTCGGTATTGTCTATCTGGAAGCCAATTTATGCGGTAAGCCGGTAATCGCCGGTGATGCCGGCGGTGTGCGCGATGCAGTTGTTGATAATTTAAACGGGCTCTTGGTTGATTCGGAAAATATTGAAGCGATAAAAGACGCGATTATAAGATTAAAGAATGACAAGGATTTGTGCGGCGCTCTTGGATCGCAAGGTAGAGATAGGGCAATACAAGAATTCAATTGGGAAAAAATGGCGGTTAAATTATTAAAAGCGATAAAATAAAATATATGATTTCTATAATTATTCCGGTGTATAATCAAGCCGATAAAATAACGGCCACTCTGCAGAGCATAGAAAAACAAACCTATCGCGATTACGAGGTTATTGTCGTTAATGACGGTTCGATTGATAATGTCGATATGGTTTTTGGAAATTTTTGCAAGAACAGCCAGGATCAAAATAATTACCTTTTTATTAATCAGGAGAATAAAGGCGCTCCGGCTGCCAGAAATCGAGGCTTTAAAGAGGCAAAAGGTGATTTTTTGTTTTTTTGCGATGCCGATGCTGTTTTGATTCCGCAAGCTCTGCAGGTAATGCTGGAAACTTTAAATGCCAATCCTCAGGCAGCTTATGCCTACTCTTCTTTTTATTGGGGCAAGAAACTTTTTAAGGTTGG
>CAZREL010000041.1:0-7886 GCA_964599385.1 uncultured Gammaproteobacteria bacterium | reverse complement strand
GAAGAAGCGGAAGAAGTTCGTTCTCTTGGCGGTTTGTATGTTATTGGAACCGAACGCCACGAATCACGCCGTATCGATAATCAGTTAAGAGGCCGTGCCGGCCGTCAAGGCGATCCGGGCGAATCTCGTTTCTATGTTTCGACCGATGATGATTTGATGCGCATTTTTGGCGGCGACAGGATGAAAGCTTTGATGACGACTATGAAAGTCCCGGCTGACATGCCGATTGAGAACAAGATAATTTCCCGTTCGATTGAAAGCGCTCAGAAAAAAGTTGAAGGAAATAATTTTGACATGAGAAAACATCTTGTCGAGTACGATGATGTTATTAATAAACATAGAACTGCAATATATAAAAAGCGTCGCGAGATTATTGAGCTTGGCGAAGCCGATAAAGAGGTTATAGAAGGAGAAAAAACTTTGTCTGATTTTGTTTTGGATGATGTAAGAGGCGAAATTAATGATGTTGTTGCTTTCCACACGTTTTCCGATAACAGTGCCGAATGGAACTTGCAGGAAATTTCCGAGACCATGAAAAGTATTTGGAATGAAAGCGAGGATATTAAGACCGTGATAGAGGGAATTGCTAAAGGCAATGGCAGAAAAGATGAAAAAGTTGCCGCTATCATTTCTTATTTAATTGGCTTGGCCGAAAAAAGATATCAGAAAATGGGTGAAGCCTTTCAGGGGTCAAATTTGAATTTCAAAGAAGTGGAAAAAGGAATCTTAATTCGCTCCATTGATCAAACTTGGGTTGAACACCTGGAAACTATTGATTATTTGCGCAAGGGAATTGGTTTGCGCAGCTACGGACAGAGAGATCCTCTTGTTGAATATAAGAAAGAAGCTTATAGATTGTATCAGGAATTAAATGGCATTATTAGAAAGCAAGTTACTTATTCAATTTATAAGACAGGTGATGCTTTAGCGGCCGTTAAAGAACAGGAGATAAAATTGTTCGCCGATAAGCCGACAGAGAAGTTGCAATTTACCGGCGCTCAGAAAGAAATGCATAAACAAGCCGAAGCCAGAAATACTGCCGATCTTGTTCATGAAAAAGTTAAAGATGAAAGTGGAAAAGTCGTGGGTAGGAATGATCTTTGCCCTTGCGGCAGCGGAAAGAAATATAAGAAGTGCTGTGGGAAGTAATATTTAAATAATATGGAAGAGAAGAAACAAAATAATGCGCCAAGTATCGCCCAAATGGAACTTGATGTTTTAAAGTTTTGGCAGGAAGCAAAAATTTTTGAAAAAACTTTAAGCAAGGATGCGCCTCATGGCGATTATGTTTTTTATGATGGTCCTCCTTTTGCTACCGGCACTCCCCATTATGGTCACTTAGTCGGTAGTATTATGAAAGACGTTGTGCCGCGGTTTGCCACTATGCGCGGCTATCATGTCGATAGAAAATGGGGTTGGGACTGCCATGGCTTGCCGATTGAAAATATTGTCGAGAAAGAATTGGGCACAAAAACAAAAAAAGACATCGAAGAAATTGGAATCGGTAAATTTAACGACCTTTGCCGCGATCGCGTTTCAACTTATATTGAAGAATGGAAAAGAACTATTTCTCGTCTTGGCCGTTTTGTCGATATGGAAAATTCTTATAGGACCATGGATCTGCCTTTCATGGAGAGCATCTGGTGGGCTTTTAAGCAGCTTTGGGATAAGGATTTGATTTATAAGGATTATCGTTCCATGCACATCTGTCCGCGCTGCGAAACAACTTTGTCGCAATCGGAAGTTTCAGAGGGTTATAAAGACATTAAAGATTTATCAGCCACTGCCAAGTTCAAATTGAAAGCCGGGCAAGAAATTGCCGGGCAGAAGATTGATGATAATACTTATGTCTTAGCTTGGACGACGACTCCTTGGACTTTAATCGGCAATGTTGCGCTGGCTGTCAGGGAAGATATTGAATATGTGATGGTAAAAAGCGAAGAGGCCTCATATATTTTGGCTAAGGAAAGACTCGCCGATACTTTTAAAGAAAAAGTTTTTGAAACAATCTCCGAGTTTGAAGGCTTTGATTTGATTGGCAAATCATACGAGCCGCTTTTTGATTATTATGCCAAGGATGAAAAATTAGCCAAGCGTGAAAACGGTTGGAAAATTTATGGCGCTCCTTTTGTCACAACCGAAGATGGCGTTGGCATTGTTCACATTGCCCCAGCCTTTGGTGAAGACGATATGAATCTCGGTAAGGCAAAGAATTTGCCATTTATCCAACATGTCGGCATGGACGGAGTTTTTGCTGAAGAGGTTATTGATTTTAAAGGTTTGCATGTTAAGCCTCTTGAAGACCACATGACAACGGATATTGAAATTATCAAAAATTTAGCCGGCCGCGGTTTATTGTTCCATAAAGAAAAATACGAACACAGCTATCCGCATTGTTGGCGTTGTGATACTCCACTTATAAACTATGCAACTTCTTCTTGGTTTATTTCCGTTGCCAAAATAAAAGAGCCATTACTTGAAAGCGCCAAGGAAATAAACTGGTCTCCTAATTACTTAAAAGAAGGACGTTTTGGCAATTGGCTTGAAGGTGCCAGGGACTGGTCAATTTCCCGTCAGAGATTCTGGGCGAGCTGTATCCCGATTTGGGAATGTTCTTGCGGAGAAAGAAAGGTGATCGGTAGTGTGGCTGAACTTGAAGAGTTAAGTGGAGAGAAAGTAGTTGATATTCATAAAGATAAAATTGATCATATTGAATTTGCTTGTCCAAAGTGCGCCGGAAAAATGAAACGCATTCCGGATGTTCTTGATTGCTGGTTTGAATCCGGTTCAATGCCATATGCGCAAATGCATTATCCTTTTGAAAATGAAGCCAAGTTTAAGGCTAATTTTCCGGCCGATTTCATTGCCGAAGGCGTTGATCAATGCCGTACCTGGTTTTACTATTTGCACGTTGTTTCCGGCGGGATAATGAAGGGAGAAGAAGTTAGACATGCTTTTAAAAATGTTATTGCTAATGGCATCGTTTTGGCTGAAGACGGTAAGAAGATGTCTAAAAAATTAAAGAATTATCCTGACCCAAATTTGGTTATGGAAAAATACGGTGCCGATGCTTTGCGATCGTATTTAATGGCTTCACCGGTTGTTTTGGCGGAAAATTTGAATTTTTCCGAAAGGGGCGTTGAAGAGTCTTTGCGAAAAAATTTAATGCTTTTATGGAATGTTTATAAATTCTATGAAATGTTTGCGGCGGAAAATAATTTGGAAAACGCAACAGATAGCATTTCTGCAAGAAAAAACGTTTTGGATGTTTGGATTAAAACCCGCCTATCAGTTTTGATTAGAGAGGTTGAGAATTCTTTGGCGCCGGAAAAAAATAATGTCAAAGAAATAAATCTTCCTCGTGCCATGCGCCTTATTACCGAATTTATCGATGAGCTATCCACTTGGTATTTGCGCCGCAGCCGCGATCGCTTTAAGTCCGATGACGAAAGTGATAAATTGGCGGCCCTTAATACCACAAAATATGTTTTAAATGATTTGGCCAAGGTAATGGCCCCGTTTATGCCTTTTATGGCCGAAAATCTTTGGCAGAAGGTAAATGGTTATAATTTTACCGAATCCGATAAGTCTGTTCATCTGGAAGCTTGGCCAACTGGTGATGCTTTGGAAACGGAAACGGAAGAAATTATTCTTGATAAGATGGATATGGTTCGCGAAATTGTGCGCGCCGGTTTGGCTCGCCGTGATGAAGCCGGCATAAAAATCAGACAGATGCTTGGTGAAGCCAGGGCAGCTGTCCGTTTAAGCGAAATTGAAGAAGAAAATCACTTGGAGGAAGAATATTTTTCTCTAATTACCGACGAACTTAATATTCAATCAATTGATATATTATTTTTACCGGTCGGTGATAATAATTTTGTCGATGGCGCCAAGGTCAAGGTTGAACTTAACACTGAAATAACTCCGGAGTTAAAGATGGAGGGTATCAAGAGGGAGCTTATTCGCTCAATTAATATGATTAGAAAGGATTTGGGGCTTAATCGTGACAAAAACGCTAAAGTAAGCCTGATTACCGAAGAAGATGAAATTAAAGAAGTCGTTTCTGTTATGGGTGAGGATATTAAAAAAGAAACAGTGAGCGAGTCTTTGGATGTTAAAAGTTCTGCGGAAGGAGTTGAGGTTAGGGAAGTGAAGATTAATGGAGTTTTGATTGGTGTTGTGCTTATGGTCTAATATTTCTATTCTGGCTTAAAAGCTTGAAATTTGCTATAATATAGACAATATTAACTAATTAAAAAACTATGGAAATCATTATTTATGTCATTTTAGGGATTGTCGTAGTAGCCGTTTTAGCTGTTGTCGGCATGTATAATGGCTTAATTCGTCTTAAAAACCGCGTTGAAGAAGCTTGGAGCGATATTGATGTTCAACTTAAGCGCCGCTATGACCTTATCCCAAATTTGATTGAGACTGTTAAGGGCTATGCCGCTCATGAACAAGCAACATTGGAAAAAGTTATTGCTGCCAGAAACGAAGCCATGTCTGCTCAGAAGGCTGGAAATATTGAAGAACAGGGAAAGGCGGAAAATGCACTTTCTTCAACTTTAAAATCCATCTTTGCTTTATCCGAGAGCTATCCCGATTTAAAAGCTAATCAGAATTTCTTGGAGCTTCAGAGGGAGTTAACCGACACCGAAGACAAGATTCAAGCTTCTCGCCGTTTTTACAATACCAATGTTCGCGACTTCAATACGAAGATTCAAGTTTTTCCAAACAACATGATTGCTGGTTGGCTAAAATTTACGGCTAAAAAATTCTTTGAAATTGAAAATGAGGCGGAAAGGGAAAATGTTAGTGTTAAGTTTTAATTAAGCTTTTAGAGTATTTTTTTAAATAATTAATTTAAAAAGTATGGAACTTTTTACAACTTTAGTTATTATCGCCTTTGTTTTTTTCTTGGCCGGCTTAAAACAAATCAACCAATATGAAAGAGGCGTGCAGTTTACTATGGGCCGTTATTCCGGCGTCATGAACCCGGGCTGGCGTTTTCTTTGGCCAATTTTTCAAACCTATAAAAAAGTTGACATGAGAATTAAAGCGGTTGATGTTCCGGATCAAAAAGCGATTACCCGTGATAATGTTCCGGTGATGGTTAATGCCGTTATTTACTACAAGGTTTCTATGGCTGAAAAAGCGGTTATTGAGGTAGAAAATTTCTATTACGCTATTTCTCAGTATGCTCAGACAACCATGAGAAACATTGTCGGTGAAGTCACTCTTGATGAGCTTTTGGCTCAACGCGATAAGATTGCCGAAAGAATTAGAGAAATTGTTGATAAGGAAACTGATGAATGGGGTTTGAAAGTTAATAATGTCGAACTCAAAGATGTTTCTTTGCCGGAATCAATGGAGCGTACAATTGCTAAGCAAGCTGAAGCGGAACGTGAAAAGAGAGCGGTTATCATTAATTCAGAAGGTGAATTAGCGGCTGCTGCTAATATTTCTAAAGCAGCTGAAATGTTAGCCGCTTCAAACGGAGCTCTTCATTTGCGCACCTTGCAAGCAATTAACGATATTTCTTCCGATCAGTCTAACACTGTAGTCTTTATGACTCCGGTTGAAGTGTTGAGAGCTTTTGAGGGTTTTGCTAAAAAGTAATCAGCTATGGCGAGTCTATATACCCACAGCGACTCAAATAAAAGAAAAACCTGGTTTTTAATGGCCGGGTTTTTCGTCTTTATTATTGTTGTCGGTTATATTTTTGCAACGGCCATGGAGGATTCTTCAATTCTTTATATTGCCGTTGCTTTGAGTATCTTGATGAATATTTTTGCTTATTATAATAGTGATAAGCTGGTTTTGAGAATGAGTAAGGCGCGGGAAATAGATCACGATTCAAATCGCGAACTTTACCATTTAGTCGAAAATCTTTGTATTGCTGCGGGCTTGCCCTTGCCCAAGATTTATATTATCGATGACAGTGCACCAAATGCTTTTGCAACCGGGCGTGATCCAGAGCATGCCGTTATAGCTGTAACGAGCGGCTTGTTGTCTAAACTTGATAAAGCGGAGCTTGAAGGGGTTATCGCTCATGAGCTTTCTCACATTGGTAATCGCGACATTTTAATTGCTACCGTAGTAACGGTCTTGGTTGGATTGATTGTGCTTTTAGCCGATTGGTTTCGTCATTGGGCTTTTATGGGCCGCAGAGGTAATGACAGGGAGGGTGGTGGTCAATTGCAGTTGATTATTATGGTGGCCGCCATTATTCTTTCGATTTTGGCGCCGATATTTGCTTATATGATGCAATTTGCCATTTCTCGCAAAAGAGAATTCGCCGCTGATGCCGACGGAGCGCTTTTAACTCGTTATCCGGAGGGGCTGGCCAGGGCTTTAGAAAAAATTAGCGCCGATAGGGAGCCGCTTGAAGTCGCTAATCGCGCCACTGCCCATCTTTATATCGCTTCGCCATTAAAAGATAAGGATGGTAATCTGACCTGGTTCGCTAAACTTATGGCCACTCATCCGCCAGTTGAAGAAAGAATTAAAAAATTAAGAGGTTTAACATAATGAAATTGGAACTTTTGGCTCCGGCCGGTAATTTAAATAAAATGAAAACCGCTTTCGCCTATGGCGCTGATGCGGTTTATTTTGGTATCCCCGATTTTTCTTTGCGCGTCAGGATTAACGACTTTGATTTAAAGGGAATTGCGCAGGGAGTTGAATACGCCCATTCTTTGAAACGCCAAGCTTTTGTGACTTTAAATATTTTTGCTCACAACGAACATCTTGCTAAGTTGCCAAAATATTTAAAAGAGCTGCGTAAAATTGGTCCGGATGCTTTAATTGTTTCCGATCCGGGAATTATTTTGACAATTAAAAAATATTACCCCGAAGCAGTCATTCACCTTTCGACTCAAGCTAATTGCACAAATGCTGTCGCTGCCAAGTTTTGGGCGGCGCAGGGAATAAAGAGAATTATTCTTGGCCGTGAAGTGACTTTAGCGGAAATAAAAGAAATAAGGCGTGCTTTGCCTAAAAAAATTGAATTGGAATATTTTGTTCATGGGGCAATGTGCATGGCTTATTCGGGGCGTTGTTTCTTATCCAAGCTTTTTGTTGATAGAAGCGGCAATCTTGGCGACTGTGCCCAGCCTTGTCGCTGGCAATATGACGTTGCGCAATATAAAATGAAGGCGCGCGGCCATGAAGAAGAGCTTGAGTTGGTTGAAGAGCGGCACGGTTCTTATATATTAAACTCTCGCGACCTTTGTCTTATTAAACATTTAGATGAACTTGTTAAGGCCGGGGTCAGCAGTTTTAAGATTGAAGGACGCGCTAAGAGCGACTATTATTTAGCCACTGTCTGCGGTGCTTATCGCCAAGCCATAGATCATGTTAATAAAAACGACTTTAAGAAAAGAGCTAATAATTTATTTAAAGAATTGCAAACAAGACTTGTTCATCGCGGTTATACCGACGGTTTCTTGCTTGGCGGGAAAGCCGATCAAAACGTTGTCGATTCTCACAATAAAAGTGACTTTGAATTCTGCGGCCAAGTGATTGATTTGGCCGAGGGCATCGAGGCCACGGCTAAAGGCGATAGAAAATTTCTGCGTTTAATGATTAAAGTTCATAACACAATTAAAGTCGGTGATAATTTAGAAATTCTTGGCGAATCCTATGAAATAACGAAATTGAAACCGAAAGAATTAATTGATGTTATAAGCGGTGAAACTTTAATTGAAGCGCATGGCGGGGGTGGCAATAGGATTATTTTTATTGATTTGCCTCTTGATAAAAAACCAATGCCGAAGATTTTCCCCTTGGCGGTTTTAAGAAGAAAGAAATAAATAGAAGAAAATAAACAAGTATGATTTCCTTTTTGCGCGGAAAAATAATTTATAAAGCAGGTACTTATTTTA
>CAZREL010000040.1:0-7913 GCA_964599385.1 uncultured Gammaproteobacteria bacterium | reverse complement strand
TTTATAACAGTTTTCCTCCTTGGCTTTCTCTATGGCCCTATTAATTAAAGCCTTGGCGATTCCCTTTCCGAAATAATCAGGATGAGTCGCCACATCTTCAATATGGGCGACAGAAGCGCCGTCATGATAAAATTTTTTTTCAATGATTAACCTGACGGTAGCGAGCACTAAAGAATCGGAAACGGCCACGTATATAATAATTCCCTTTTACCGGCAATCATTAAATATCTCTATCGCTCTGTTTTTATCCAGATTCTTGGCCTCGCGAAGGCTTGATAAGGCGGCCAAAAATGATCCATTTAAAACATCCTCTTCGTTTAATTCTCTTATAACAAAATCCATATTAATTTAGTCTATATCTTAATACTAACATTTAAAGACCCAAAAAAGAAAGTTATTGACATACTGGGCTTATAATACTAATATCAATGGAAATCAGAACATTAAAAACAAATAAGCGATGGAAAAAATAAAGAAAGGAATGGGAACAATTCTGCTTGTCCACGATTGGCCGGAAGTTATCACCGGCGATATGAGAAGCGACCCTTTAGCTCCAAAACAATTCACAAAAGAAGAAAAAGCAGAAAAGGAAAAAGCGGCAATGAAGCAAATTTGCGGTGCTCTCGGCCCAAAAGGCAAAAAACTTTTTGACCTCTGGAAAGAATTTGAAAGAGGTAAAAGTTTAAGGGCGATTTTAGCCAGACAAACAGAGAGAACGCAAAGAATAATTAAAGCCCTGGAGTATGAAAAAAATGGCGAACCGGTGATTGCCAAGGAGTTTATCGATTACTACGGACCGAGTATCGAAAACGAAAAACTGAGATCATTGATTTCATCTCATCTAACAAAAGACTCGTAAATAAAAGCCGCCCTAAAAAAGGACGGTTTTTTTATATCAAGCTATGCCAAAAACTAACGTAGCTTTAATTTTTTTAAAAGCAAGGAATTTGAAACGACGGAAACGCTGGAAAAAGCCATGGCAAGCCCGGCAAAAACCGGCGACAACAACCAACCGAAAAACGGATAGAATAACCCGGCAGCCAAAGGTATCCCGACAATATTATAAATAAAAGCCCAAAACAAATTCTGCTTAATCGTGCGCATAGTGGCCTTGGAAAGTTTTATTGCCTGCGCCAACTTGCTGATATCGCCATGTAATAAAGTAATGCCGGCCGACTCGATGGCCACATCAGTCCCGCTACCCATCGCGATTCCGATATTAGACTGGGCTAAAGCCGGCGCATCGTTAATCCCATCGCCTGCCATAGCGACAATCTTAGCTTCTTTTTGGAAGGCCTTTATTTTTTCCAACTTATCAAGCGGCAACAACTCGGCAGCAAACTCATCAATACCGAGATTGGAAGCGATATAAGCGGCGGCCTTATGATTATCTCCGGTAAGCATTACTGTCTTAATGCCCATCGCTTTTAGATGTTTAATCGCTTCAAAAGCACCGCTTTTAATCTCATCAGCCACCGAAACTAAAGATAAAACCTCTTTTTCGTCAGCCAATAAAACCGGAGTTTTCCCGGTCGAAACAAAGTCCTCCAACAAAGAATCGTCAAATTTTAAATTCATTTTTTTGATAAGATTCGGACTGCCAACAAAATATTTTTTGCCATTGATTTCTCCCTGCAAACCAAGGCCCTCTTTGCTTAAAAAATTATCGATCTTATGCAAAGCAATATTTTTTTCGGCGGCAAAATTTAAAATTGCCAGAGCTATCGGGTGTTCGGAATTTTTCTCCAAAGACGCCAAATAAGAAATTATTTCATTGTCTGAAAATTTTGAAAAATTCTTTATATCGCTTAATATTGGCTTGCCGAAAGTCACCGTTCCGGTTTTGTCAAAAACCAAAACATCGCATTTATACAAATTTTCAAGCGTTGCCGCATCTTTTATCAATATTCCGTTTAAAGCCCCCTTGCCGACACCGACAATAATCGCAGTTGGCGTAGCCAGGCCCAAAGCGCAAGGACAAGCAATAACCAGCACGCTAACAAATGATAATATCCCGAAAGAAAAGGCCGAGGAAAAACCGATATAATAAGATCCGAGAATTAACCAAGCAGCCAAAGAAATAAAAGCTATCAGTAAAACAATGGGCACGAAAACGGCCGAAATTCTGTCAGCCAGAGCCTCAATCGGCGCCTTGCTTCCCTGCGCTTCATCAACCATTTTAATTATTTTGGCCAGCATGGTTTCCGATCCAATCTTAGTTGCTTTAAAAATAAAAGAACCGCTTGTATTTATGGTGCCGGCAAAGACTTTATCGCCTATCTTTTTACTCTCCGGAATAGCTTCGCCGCTTATCATGGATTCATCAACATAAGACTGACCTTCCACAATTTCCCCGTCAACGGCAATCATTCCGCCCGGCTTAACAATAATTTTATCACCGACAATTATTTCCTCGCTCTTGACTTCAATCTCCCGTCCATTTCTAACCACTATGGCGCTCTTAGCTTGAAATCCGATAAGTTTAGCAATTGCATCTCCGGTTTTTCTTTTGGAACGAAGCTCCAGGAATTTACCGAAAGTAATGAAAGCGATAACGACAATTGTCGCATCAAAATAATTATGGCTTGGCAAGTTGAATCTTTCAACCAAAGAAGGAATGAGCGTTATGGTCAAGCTATATATGTAAGCAGTCAAAGTTCCTATGCCGACTAAAGTGTCCATATTGGCGGCGCCAAAACGCAAGAAACGCCATAAACCAAGCAGATACGGCCGGCCTATCCAAAATAAAAACACTGAAGCAAGAAGCATTAAAATTAAATCAAAAACATTCATTGGTATCGGCAGATTAGGCACGGCGGAAAAAGTTTTTGCCAAAACATCCCACATCATTAGAAGGAAAACCAAAAGAGCTAAAGGAAGACCGAATAAAGTTTTTTCTTTTAAATTTGCAAGCTCATCGATTTTTTCCTGAAACTGAATTTTTTTTTCCTCTATTTTATTTAAACTTTCGTCAAGCATATTATAACCAAGCTGGGAAATTTCTTTATTTATTTCTGATAAAGACAAAGCGCTCTCATCAAAATCAATCTTGGCTTTTTCTCCGGCATAACTGACATCAACCGACTTAACTCCAGGCAAAGCGGAAACTTTTTTATTTATAATTGCCGCGCAACTGGCGCAATGCATGCCCTCTATTTTCAATGTCTTTTTTGGCATAAGTTTAAAAATTAACAGAATACCAATCACTCCTCATTTGCTTTAAGTCTTTAAGGCTGCTTGATAAAAAATCTTCAACAGCATCAACATTATTCAATATTTCAAGACGAGAAGATTTTAATCGAGCCTCTTTTGTCATAAGAATTCCCTCCTCATGATGAGCAATTAAGGCATTTAAAAATCTTAAATCAAATTTATCATCAAAAGAACCAAGCTTGGCAACAAGCGGATCTTTAACCTGGCGGCTATCGCCATACCAATCCTTTTTAAACGAATAGAGCTCATCAATCGCTGCCGGCTCTTTTTTTAATATCATATCCGCTAAAGATTTCATTTCCGGACGCTCTGTATTTTCTTTTAACTGGCTGGCCAGAAGCATAGCTCCCCTATGGTGAGCAATCATTGCGTTTATATAACGTAAATCAAAATTTCTATCGGCCGCCCCTAAATCCATCCCGTTTTTATCATACATTGACATGCGATAATCAGGCGTCAAAGAATAGCCGATACTAATGCCTAAAATCAAAGAAACAAGCGCCGCGCTAATTGCGGCGTATATTGATATTTTCATAAATTTAAAATTACAAAGCTTCTTTTTTATTCAACAACGTTAAAAACGCCGGTATACATTCCCATAGAACAAGAAAATTTAATCAAGCCAACCTTATCCGGAGTAAACTCAATAATATTTTCTCCGGCTTCTAAAAATTTCTGGATTTTAAGGCTTGGCACAATCAGAGCAGACGCGCAAGAATATGGCGCCTCGGCATTAATTATCCATTTAATCGGCACGCCTTTTTTAACGGTAAACTTATTCGGACTATAACCGCGATTGTGCTCTCTCATGCGCACAATTTGCACGCCATCTTCTATAACGACATTTGGATCGCTTGAAACAATCTTTTTATCAGAGGAAGCTTCTTTAAGGAAAAGTCCCGAAAAATCGGAAACGGATAACAACCTATAAGCGTTAGAAACATTAAATAAACCAAAAAGAATTATAGCAATCCCGGCCGTGCGGAAAAATAGATCTCGACCCGATTTTTTAACTGTGGCCGCCAAACTACCGATACCAAAAATACCGGGGGCTGTTCCAAGAGCAAATAGAGACATAATAATCGCGCCTTCAAAAAAACCGCCTCGAGAAATCGCATAAACCTGCATCGCTTGAGTAAAGCCGCAAGGCAAGAAAAAAGTCAAAGCGCCAATTATTGCTGCCTGCTTATGATTATAAGAATCTTGTTTTTTTGCCAAACCCAAAGCCTTGGCCAATTTAGGCGGCAAAGAAAAACTTATTTTTTTTAAAGCCGGAAATAATTCGGTTAATTGCAGACCGATAAAAAGCATTAAAGCTCCAACCAGCATGGTTAATATGGCATTTAAAGAAGATGACATTTTAAAAGCCGAACCAAGCAAGCCAAGCAAACCGCCCAAAACAGCATAACCGACAACTCTCCCGGCAATAAATGCGGCTTGCGGCTTTAATCTTTCTTGTGCTGTCGCATTCGGATGCTTTTCGGAAAATTTAGCCGACAAGCTTAGAACTATACCGCCGACTATCGCCATGCAGGTAGAAATTCCGGCCACAAGACCTATTAGAAGAACCATGCCGAGACCGGGCTGCGAAATATCCCGGCCGAGACTTATATTGTCCAGGCCTAAAATCTTTATCAGCATTAAAACCCCAAAAATAATCGCACTGGCACCGGTTAAGAGCCAAAGATTTTTTGGACTTAAATCCATAAAAGATTTTTTTCCATCTTTCCCGACTTCATAACCGGATTTTAAAATAGCGGCCGTTAAAACTTCATCGCTCGGCTTCTCGCCTTTATAAAAAACAATCGCCTCGCCGCTTGAATGACTAACCTCAACTCGTTCTATATTGTTAAGTTCCAAAAGATTGCTTTCAACCAATAATTCGCAAGAACGGCAATGCATGCCTTTAATTGATATCTTGGCGCTATTTATATTTTCCATATTTTATAATTTAAAAAATAATTTTTACATTTTCCTAAAAAGTTCACCAAGCTCTCTAACGGTCTCGGCGCTTTTTTTCGGCGACTGCATCGCATCGATGACACAATGATTTAAATGGCTGACAAGCAGAATTTCTTCCGCTTTTTTAATGGCGCTTCTAACGGCACTGCTTTGCTGCAAAACATCAACGCAGTATATTCCTTCATCTATCATCTCTATTACTTTATCCAAATGGCCGCGCGCAATTTTCAGCCGTCTGGAAACATCTTGTCGAGGATGTAAAACCTTCTTATTTTTTTCTTTCATATTTTAAAATATTAATACCCTCCCTGGGAGGGTATTTAAATTATACCCTTATTATAAAAATGGGTCAAACAAAAAAACCGCCTTTTATTAAAAGCGGCTTTTAGAGGAAAATACTATATCAAGATATTTTTACTTCAAAGTCAGATTAAAGAAACTGAAAATAATTATCAACGTAATAATAATACCGGCAATAACGCCGGAAAGCGACGAGGCTATGACTTTGCCGAGCCTTAATTTAAAATCTCTTTTTTCATGAGAGATAAAATCGTCTTTTAAATCTTCAATCATAATTTTAGATTTTTTATTTTCTAAATAACTAAAGATATTATAGCACAAATTTTAAAATTCCGCATTTTTTGGGGTTCTTGGAAAAGGAATGACGTCGCGGATATTGGCCATCCCGGTTACATACATAATTAACCTTTCAAAACCCAAACCGAAACCGGCATGTTTAACCGAGCCATATTTACGCAAATCCATATACCACCAATAATCTTCCGGCTTCAAACCAAGTTCTTTTATTCTGGCTTCTAAAAGTTCATAGCGCTCTTCTCTCTGGCTTCCGCCAATGAGCTCCCCAATCCCCGGAACGAGAAGATCGGTAGCGGCCACAGTTTTTCCGTCCTCATTTTGACGCATGTAGAAGGCCTTTATATCTTTAGGATAGTTTGTTAAAAATACCGGCTTACCGAATATTTTTTCCGTAATATATCTTTCATGCTCAGTCTGCAAATCAATTCCCCACTCCACGGGATATTCAAACTTCTCACCGCTCTTAATCAAAAGATCAACCGCTTCCGTGTAAGTAAGGCGCTTAAATTCGGAATTTAAGACATTGTTTAATTTGTCCATGAGACCGGTATCAACAAACTTGTTAAAGAATTCCATTTCTTCCGGCAATTCTTTCAAGACATAAGCAATTAAATATTTAACCATCCTTTCCGCCAAATCCATATCGTCATTTAAATCGGCAAAGGCCATTTCCGGTTCAATCATCCAGAATTCGCAAGCATGGCGGGTGGTATTGGAATTTTCCGCTCTAAAAGCCGGACCAAAAGTATAAACCGAATGAAGGCTGTTGATTAAGGTTTCCGCTTCAAGCTGACCGCTAACAGTTAAGCCGGTTTTTCGTCCAAAAAAATCTTTAGTATAATCAACCGCGCCATCAGCGGTCTTAGGAATTTCTTTTTCCATATCCAACATGCTAACGCCGAAAACTTCGCCGGCTCCTTCAGCGTCGCTGGAAGATATAATTGGAGTATGGATATAACTGAAACCTTCTTCTTGAAAAAATTTATGAATAGCAAAGCTTAGCGCGGAGCGAACGCGAAAAACAGCGGAAAAAGTATTGCTTCGGCTTCGCAAATGAGCAATCTCTCGTAAAAATTCAAAGCTATGTCTTTTTTTCTGTAAAGGAAAATCGTCGGCTGCTCTATTTATAATCACAATCTTATCAGCCTTAAGTTCAAAGCTCTGACCGGTGGCCGGAGATTCTAACAAAGTACCGCTGATTTCTAAAGAAGAGCCAAGACTCACCTTTTCAATTTCGGAAAAATTTTCCAAATCAGCGGAAAAAACAATTTGTAGATTTCTAAAAAATGAACCATCATTCAATTCGATAAAACCAAAATCTTTAGAATTCCTGGAAGTTCGAACCCAGCCGGAAACAGAGATGTTCTGCCCCAGATACTTGGCACTGTCTTTGTAAAGGGATTTGATAAGCGTTTGCGGCATATAAATAAGAGATTATAATCTAAGTAACTTTCAAATATTAGCTTATTTCTCTATTTTTTTCAAGAAAAATCTTTATTTATCAAGCTCTTCCCGCCAAGCGGCGGTTTTCTCCAAAAAAATAGCTTTTAAGTCGGCATTAAGAGGTTTCCCCGGCGGCATAATCTCAAGCAAAGGATTAATTTTCACGCCGTTTTTAACCATCTCATAATGCAAATGAGGCCCGGTGGAAAATCCGGTTGAACCAACATAGCCAATGACATCACCTTGCTTTACTTTAGCTCCTCTTTTAACGGCTATCTTAGACATGTGACCGTAATTGGTGGAATAAGTTCCATTATGGCGAACGCTGACCATATTACCATAAGAGCCATTCCAGCCGGCCAAAGTTATCGTTCCGTCGCCGACGCTGCGAATCGGCGTGCCGGCGGCAGCTGCATAATCAACTGCTCTGTGTCCGGTTGAAACATTAAAGGCTTCGACATAGCGGCGACCGGTTGTAAACCCGGAAGAAATATATTTGAAAGCGACCGGCGCTTTCAAAAACATTTTCTGAGCGGCAACTCCATTCTCGTCATAATAAGAAGATTCTTCTTCTCCGTCTGCAAAATAAAAAGTATAAAAAACTTTTCCGTCATTCACATATTTACCGGCCAAAACCTTTCCGGGCATCACATATTCCCCGTCCAAATATTTCTCTTCATAAATAAAACGAAAAGTAT
>CAZREL010000039.1:8190-8276 GCA_964599385.1 uncultured Gammaproteobacteria bacterium | reverse complement strand
CTCTCGTCTCCGCTAACAAAAAGAAGCTAACCTGCGTTAGCTTCTTTTTGTTTGTGTTGGAAAAGGAGAGATTCGAAAGGCGAGGT
>CAZREL010000039.1:0-8090 GCA_964599385.1 uncultured Gammaproteobacteria bacterium | reverse complement strand
TATGTGCACAAAGTGCACAACCGAGCCTCAGGGTGGTGAATCCTCTCGTCTCCGCATATAAAAAACAACCCTTACGGGTTGTTTTTTATATGCGTAAGGATGGAAAAGGATTCGAACAGGTTGGAAGCGAGATATGAGTTATTTCGGAAGAAATAACGAATAAGCGAGCGTCGGACGAATGTCCAGTGGACATTCGAACGCCAACCCAGGACAAGTGAAGTCGCCGCAAGTGGGCGGCGACTGAGCGCGATGAATCCTCTCGTCTCCGCTAACAAAATAAACCTGCCCTGCGGCAGGTTTATTTTGTTTGTGTTAGAAAAGGAGAGATTCGAAAGGCGAGGTTATGTGCACAAAGTGCACAACCGAGCCTCAGGGTGGTGAATCCTCTCGTCTCCGCTAACAAAAAGAAGCTAACCTGCGTTAGCTTCTTTTTGTTTGTTTTTAATAAAAAATATATAGTATAATACGTACTATATCTTTTGCCTTATATTAAATATAAAATAATATAAAATCATTATATTTGTATATAGTATAATACGTACTATATATTATATTTAATAATAGCAAATTATATCCTATTTACAATTATATTAATATATAGTATAATGTGTAGTATGTATGAAATAAATAACATTAAAAAAATAATCAGTTCAACCCTTCTTAAGACGGGGCCTTTTGCAATTTCCGAGCTTGAAAATCAACTCGATACTTCTCGCAGCTGGTTGAATAAGATTTTACAAAGCTTGGTTGACGGCAATATATTGCGCATGAACCAAAAAACCGGTTCGGCGGTTAAGTATCGCTTGGATAACAATAGGGGCGCTTTGGAGTTTTTGTTTGCCGATAATGAAAGCGTCAATATTGATCAGTTGGCCAATGCTTGGGGGCTGGGTCTCCAGGCCGCTAAAAGAAATATTAAAACTTTTGTTGATAACGGTCTCATTGTTAAACAAGGTTTGCCTCCAAAGAAAATAATTTACCGTTTGTCTTTGCAAAAAGATGAAGCGATTTTTACCGAAACTCAAAAAGAAGTAATAGGAAAATATTACGCCTACGTTACTCCGGATGGCCAGCTATTAAAAGGAGTTTCTGGATTTTTATATTGGGCAAAGAATAAATCCGGAAGAAATGATATCGCTGCTTTGGCTCAGGAATATCTTGATACTCGTCAAAAATTTTATAAAGATCAGGATAAGATTTTTTTGATTGATGCCACGGAAAAAATAAAACAAGTTTTTAGCGATGATGTGAAGTTGGAAAAATTATTTCATCGCGATTTTGATGCCCTGCCGGTTTTCGGCAAGACTTATCTTAGTCAGATGATAAGAATAGCTAAATCCGGACAGAATAATTCAGCCATCATGAGTGAAATAGTTGAAAGCATAAGAGATAGCATTAATTATATAATTGATAAATATCAAATAGAGGCTGTCGGTTTCATCCCCCCAACCGTTATGCGTAAAACCCAGTTAATGGATTTTATATCTAAAAAATTGCGACTCGATGCTCCTATTATTTCAATAGATAAATATAGCGGATTGGTGCCAGTGCAGCAAAAGAGTTTGAAAAAGATTGAAGATAGGATTTTGAATGCCAACAAAACTATAGTTGTTTCCGGCGGCCAGAATTACGGAAATATTTTGTTGATAGATGATGTAACCGGTTCGGGCGCAACTTTAAACGAAACAGCAAAAAAAATATTAGAGCAAAAAATGGCTAAAAAAATTTATGCCTTTTCCGTAACCGGTAGCGCCAAGGCTAATGATTTTGAAGTTATAAGCGAGGCATAGCTTGTCTTAAATGGGAACTTGGAATTACTTGCTAAGTAATACTCTCTTGACAATTATGTTAGAATAATATAACATTAGATTGTGTTAAATAATTCTAACAATTTTATGACTAAAAAAACTTATCAAATTTGGCGCCTGGTTGTCGTTTTTGTCTTAGCAATGGTTTTTAGCCAATCAATCACCATGGGTAACTATGCCGTGCCGGTTGCTCTTATGGTTATCGCTTCTTTGTTCCTATGGTTCTTGCGCAGCCGGGTTAAAGACGTTTTGGCTGATGAACGCGATTATTCAACCGCCGGTAAAGCCGCTTTGCTTGCTTTGCAGATTTTTGGCTGGTTGGCGGCGGTCGGAACATTGATTCTTTATTCGCAAAGAGCTTTAAATCCTTTTTACGAAGCTGTCAGTTTAACCCTTTCTTATTCAGTCTTATTTTTATTTCTTGTTTACGGAATCGTTTTCCGTTACTATAATAAGTTTAAATTTGATAAAAAAGCGGTTTATTCTATTCTTGCCTTTTTGGTCGTGGCTTTGTTTGTTCTTTTCGGTTTAAGACTTTTTTCCGGTGAAGATAATTGGGTTTGTCAGGATGGCTCTTGGCAAAAACACGGTAATCCTGATTTTCCGGCGCCGCTTACAGAATGTAAATAATTATGAAAAATAATATTAAAGAATTAAGGCTCAGGCTCGGTTTGACGCAAGATGATTTGGCGCGTCAGGCCGGAGTTCGACGAGAGACAATCGTTTTTTTAGAGCAGGGGAAATATAATCCCTCTTTGCAATTGGCGCATGATGTTGCCGTGGCTTTAAAAAGCAGCCTGGAAGATGTTTATATTTTTGATTAATTTAAAATTTGTTATAATTAACCTACTTATCAATTATTTAGAGAAATTATGTCACATGAAATCGAAGCCGATTTTGTCGCTCAGTGGGAAAACGAGGCAACCCAATGTAAAAATTGTACAAGTTTTAAGATAAGCGGCCATCAGTCTTTTTGTACCGAAGCGCAGAGCGAGGTTCCGGCTAATGGCCATTGCGATTTTTTCCAATCGATAGATTAGTTTATTTATAAAAATATGAAAAATGTTAGATTTTTGTTGGCTGCTATTTTAGCAATTTCTGTTTTTGCTTTATCAGCTTGTTCAAAAACCACCCACGCTCCGGTTGCGCAAGACAATGTTTCTACCGGGACTACTATAAAAATGTCGGATGTTGCTGCGCACAATAGTCGTACCGATTGCTGGACGGTTATTGATGGCCAGGTTTATGATTTAACAAGTTATATCGCTTCCGGGCAGCATAAACCGGTTATCGTCGACGGTTGCGGCATCGATTCAACGGAGATGTTTAATAATGTCGCCAAGCATTCCGGCAAGAAAGCTCAAGATATGCTCCCCGGCATGTCAATTGGCGTCCTTGGAAAATAAACTAATATGAATTTTTCTGAAATCTTGTATCTTATCGGCCAGTGGTCAGGGCTTTTCGCCCTGTTTTCACTGGCTTTTTTGATAATTTCCGGCGATACGGCCAGATTTTTTGATCGTTTTTTCGGCCTTGATAGAATAATAAAATTCCAGAGAAAATTTTCTTTTTTATCTTTCTCCTTTTTATTCCTTCATCCGATTTTTTTCATTTTGTCCGGACAGTCATTTGCTAATTACTTTATTCCTGCCTTCTATGCCTGGCCTTTGGCGCTCGGCACTTTAGCTTTTTACATCTTTGCGGCTGTGATGTTTTTTCTTATTTTTATAAGCGAATATCTTATAAAGCTTGGCAATATATTCACGTTTTAACCTATATTTTGTTTTTCATGAGCCTATCTCATGCTATTTTCTGGGGTTCTCATGGTGACAGTTTAATATTTATTATTCTTTATGCCTTTTTGGCTTTAGCGGTTATTATTGCCGCATTCTACCGTACGCGTTATAAGATGATGGAAGCAAAAAGAGGGCCGGCCGCGATAGCCTGGGTCAAGTGGGAAAATGACAACATTTTCACTGTGGCTATAAAAACAAAAACGCCTTTAAAATTTAAAGCCGGACAATTTTGTTTTTTGCGCTTAAGCGGCCGCAAACTTTATGCCCGCCATCCTTTTACAATTTCCAGCGCGCCGCAGGATGATGAACTTTTGTTTACCATTAAAAACACCGGTCGATTTACCGATGCTCTATCGAAATTGCAGGCGGGTGATAAAATAAATGTCGACGGACCTTTTGGTCGTTTCTTTGCCAGAAGCAATGAAAAAGAATTCGTTTTCATTGCCGGCGGAGTTGGTGTCACGCCTTTTCGCAGTTTAGCTCGCGATTTGCTAAAAAATGATAGTGATTGCAAGATATCTTTGATCTATTGCGCTAAGAAATCCAAGGATTTAGTTTTTCGCCAGGAATTTGACGCCATGCAGTCGGACAGATTTAAAGTGCATTATGTGTTAAGCGATGAAACCGATTTTATTGGCGGCAGTTGCGGATTTTTGTCGGCAGAAATTACCAAAGCGGCTATGCTTGATTTTAAAAACCCCTTGTTTTATATCTGCGGTCCGGAAGCCTTAAAAAAGACAGCTTGCGGAATAATTAAATCTTTTGGTTTGGGGAAGCGCGTTATTATTGAAGATTTTTTCTGGTAAAAAATAGGCTTATTCTTTTGCAATTACTGCATTTTATTTCTATCTGCGCTTCTTCAAGCAGACCGCGAAAAAGAAGCTTATTGCAAAAGCTGCAGCGATATTCTTTTTTCTTCGTGCCATCTCTGTTTAGGAAAGCAATTTCTTCTTTCGGCATATAATTTGTTCGATTCAAAAAACACCCCTCTATTATAACGGAGGGGTGTTCATTTTTTCTTAAAGAAATTCTCAAGAAATTATGAAGAAATATGGGCGGTAATTGAAGCTAATTTTTTATCTCTGGCGCTAATGGCATGTTTAGCGGAATTTTCCAAATTTCGGCAAAATTTTTCCAGTATCAATTTGTTTTTAATGGCTTTGTTATCCCCTATATTTTGCTTGGCGGCAGAAAGCAGGTTAAGGCTTTTGTCACACAAGATATCAATTGTCTTTGTCCAAAATAAATAATTTCTTTTTTTGTGATCATCTATATTTTTTCCCTTGGCGTCTTTTAAAAGCTGGTTGACTGCCAGGCTTAGGTGTTGGCGGCGCCAATCTTCTTCAATATCATGCATGTCGTCGCTTAGTTGTCTGGCGATAAGATAATTTTTAAAAAATGATATAGTTTGTTTGGTTTCTTTGGCGCGGAACTTATAGCCCAGCTTCATCATAATGGCTAAAGGCGCAAACAGATGTCCGACGCAGGGATAAAATTTCAGGCTCATATCATCGAAATCGATCGCCTTCATTTCTCGGCATTTTGTTATTTCAAAAAAATTAGCCTCGTCGAGTTTATCCAAAGCTTCAAGATAAAAGCAATGATATGATTTGTCTTCTTTGAAAAGTTTATTAAAAAAAGCAAAGAAATGCCTGGACATGGCGTTTGCTAAAGGTAAAAGTTTGGCTTGGGCTTTTTCGTCCTCATCCCAAAAGTCGTCATAAATTATAAATGAAGTCCAAAAGAAAGCGCTCATTAAGCCGAGTTCGTTTAGAAAATTTAAATTTATGTTTTTATTTCTTTTTGCCAGTGATTTATAGAAGAAATGAGGCATTAAAAGCATTTGTTTATCTTTATTGCCCTTAGCTGTTTTGGTTATGGAGATTTTAATTTCTTCTCTAAATTCTTTAGAAAAATTTATCATTTCTTTATCGACCAGAGAAATTATTTTTTCTTCTTTATTCATATTCCGATCACAAAAATAAAGCGCATTCCGCCATCTCGCCTTGTTTCGGCGTATATTTTTCCGTTAAAACTTTTCTCTGCCAGATTTTTTATAATCGCCAGTCCCAGGCCGGTGCCGTGGTGGAAATCTTTGGTTGTGAAAAAGGCTTCAAATATTTTTTCTTTTAAATCGTCCTTAATCCCGCAGCCGCGGTCGGTTACCGTGAGAATTATTTTATTTTTATTTCGCCGTAAAGTTATTCTAACCGATTTATCTGTTTTCTCTGCCAAGCCTCGGTAGGAGTCGATGGCATTTGAAATTAAATTGGCAACGATTTGGTGAAACTTCAAGGAATTGCCGTTTATAAATATTTCTTCGTTAGCAAAAAATTCTAATCTAACTTTATTTTCTCTGGCTTTAAAAATCATGATATCCATCGCTTCCTCAATTTCTTTATTTAAAGAAAAGGAACAGTTTTCGTCTTGGGCGGACACTTGTTTTTTGATCGAGGCGATAAAGTGTCCGATCTTTTTTGTAGCCTTTGTCGCTTTGTTAAGATTCTCTCCAAAAGCAGTCAAAGACAAACCATTTTTGCAACCTTCGTTTATTTCTTCGATATTGAGATTTAAAGCGGTTAAGGGGTTGGCCAGTTCATGGAAGAGGCCGGCTGATAATTTGCCAAATTCCGCCAAGCGATGGAATTGAGCCAGTTCTCTTAACTGCAACTCTTTTAATTCTTTAGTTTTTTCTTCAACTTTAATTTCCAAGAGGTTTCTTTCTTTTAATAACGCTGCCTCCGATGTTCTGGCTCTTTTTAAGGAGGCGTCTATCTCGCGGTTTGAGAGCCAGGAAAGAATAGCGATTATTATAAAGATTATTGACAGGACAATAACATCTTGAATGTCAAAGAGATCGCTGTGCCAGCGGATGTCCGGTTTAATTAACCGATTTTTGTTAAGGATTTGCAGGACGATATCGCTTGCCGATATTGTAAGAGCCGCAAAGAAAGCAAAGCGGGCATTAATTAATATTCCCGATATAACAATAATTAAAACAGAAAACATTATAGCGGCTATAAGTTCGATGCCCCAAGTGATATTTAAAAAAGTTACCATCAAATACATTGTCGCTATAAGTATGGCAGAGCTCGTTTTGGCTTTTCCTTTTTTGGAAAGGAAGAGAAGAAAACAAAAAAATATCAGAAACCCTAAAGACAGTAAGGGCGAGACGACTTCGCTTTTATCAAAATTTTCGTCGGCGACAATTAATTTATAGGCGACCGAAAGATTGATGGCGGTAAATAAAAAGATTAGGCCCGTTAAAATTGTGTTAAGAATAAATTCTTGTCTTTTTAAATCCTCATTTTCTTTGTTAGAGGAGACAATGCTTTTTATAAACGATAAAAATATTTTTATCCTGTGAACCGGGAATGTCCGCAATTTGTCGACCATAAGTTTAGTCGCCGTTCCAGGGCACGCCCGCTTCAAGACCGAGCAGAGCCTCTTCTTTTAAGTCTTCATCAGTTTTTGATTCAACTTGTTGTGATGATTGATTTTTGGTTTTTTTCATATTTTTATATTAAGTTAATTAATCCATGACATAGCCTCGGCCGGAGCAGGTGCGAATAATCGGTAGTCGACTGTTACTGCCAAGCTTTTTTCTTAAATTAAGAATATGTGTTTCAATGGTGTTAGAAAAAATATCGGCATCAGAATCCCAAACATGCTCGATTATCTCGCCGCGCGACAAAACTCGGCCCCTATTTCTCATAAAACATTCAAGGAGCATAAATTCTTTTCTGGTCAGGTATATTTCTTTGCCCTTTTTGACAACCGATTGGTTTTCTTCTTTTAAGAAAAAGTCGCCTGTTGTTATTGTCGGTTTAATAATTTCTTTTGGGCGCCTTAAGATTGCTCTGATTCTGGCGATTAACTCCGAAACGGAGAAGGGTTTTGTCAAATAATCATCGGCACCGGAATTAAGCAATTCGACTTTGGTAATGATGTCGGAATTGACCGTTAAAATGAGAATGGGCGTTTGGTTTTGTTCAAGCCTCAATTTTTTGCAAATGTTTAATCCGTTATCATCCGGCAAGTTTAAATCCAGAATAATTAAATCATAGGGATTGGTTCTGGCCGCAAAAAGCCCGTTTTCCCCGTTTTCTTTCAAATCAACAATGAAATTTGATCTTTGCAGGTTATTTTTGAGGAAAATGCCTATATCTTTTTCGTCTTCGATGATTAAGATTTTCATATGTTTAAAAAAAGAAGTCCAAGAATAATGAGCTTCTTGAACTTCTTTATATATTATATCATATTTTGCTTTCCTATGCCAAGAAATCGGGTTTTAAAGGTTAAAAGCAATAAAACTTGCCAAAAAATGAGTCCTTCTTTATAATGGAACTTGAATTAAATAGGAGAGGTGCCAGAGTGGTTGAATGGAACAGTCTTGAAAACTGTCGTGCCTTCACGGGTACCCAGGGTTCGAATCCCTGCCTCTCCGCTAACAAAAAGAAGCTAACCTGCGTTAGCTTCTTTTTGT
>CAZREL010000038.1:0-8341 GCA_964599385.1 uncultured Gammaproteobacteria bacterium | reverse complement strand
ATGAAAAAAACATATCATATACTGACAATTGGTTGCCAGATGAACATTTCCGATAGCGAGCGTTTGGCCGCTTTTTTAGAGAGTCTTGGTTTTAAGAAAATTGATGATTTAAAAAAAGTTTCTTTGCTTGTTATTAATACCTGCGGCGTAAAACAAATGGCTGAAAATCGCGCCTATAGTTTTGTAAAACAAGTAAAAGAAAATAATCCCTCTGTCCGCATTATAATTACCGGCTGTTTAAGCAAGAGAGAGGACGTAATGAAGCGCCTGATTGGCCAAGTCGACTGGTTTTTGCCGGCTGGCGATATGGCGCTGATTCCGGAACTTTTATCGGGGGCAGATTATAAGCCTCGCTTCAGTCTTGATGAGTATCGTTTAAAAAATGGTGAAAAATATTTGGCGCTTGAGCCAAAATATGAAAATAATTACAGCGCCTATGTGCCGATTGGCAATGGCTGTAATAATTTTTGTTCCTACTGCGTCGTACCTTATGCCAGGGGCAGGGAGGTTTATCGTGATGCTAAGGATATAATTAAAGAAGTTAAAGCTTTAGTTAAAAAAGGCTATAAAGAAATAACCTTAATTGCTCAAAACGTTAACAGTTATAAAGATGAAAAATATAATTTTGCCGAGCTGCTGGCTGAACTGATTAAAATACCGGGAAAATTCTGGCTGCGCTTTTCTTCAAGCCATCCGAAAGACATGAGCGATGAGCTTATTGCCGTTATCGGCTCATCGTCTAAAGTTGCCGATCATCTGCATCTGGCGCTTCAGTCCGGCGATGACAAAATTTTACAAGCGATGAATAGAAAATATAGCGCGGCTCGTTTTAAAAAATTAATTAAAAAAGTTAGAGCCGTTAAGCCCGGAATAGCTATTACTACCGACATTATCGTTGGCTTTCCCGGAGAAACGGAAGAACAATTTTTAAATACGGTGAAAATTTTTAAGGAAATTGTTTTTGATATGGCCTATATTTCTCAATATAGCCCAAGACCCGGGACCGTGTCATCAAAAATGAAGGATGACGTCAGTCGTGAGGAAAAAAAGAATCGCTTTAAAATTTTAAATGAAGTCTTGAAAGAATCGGCCTTGAAGTCGCATCAGAATTATCTTGGCAGAACTTTGGATGTTTTGGTTGATGGCAAAAATCGCCGCGGGCAATATTGCGGCAAGTCCAGCGCTTTTAAAACTGTGATGATTAGTACCAAGAAAAAACTACAAGCCGGTGATTTGGTTAGCGTACTAATTACTAAAGCCATGCCTTTCGGTTTGGAGGGTGATTTAGTTTTGAAGTAGTTCTGTTTATATGTCAAATAAAGCAATAAATAATAATAAGCCGAAAAATAAGCCAAAAGTCATAGTAATTCTTGGCCCAACGGCCAGTGGTAAAACCAGTCTTGGCGTAAAATTAGCTGCTAAACTAAATGGTGAAATTATCAGTGCTGACAGTCGCCAGGTTTTTTGCGGTATGGATATTGGCACAGGTAAAGATTTGAAAGAGTTTAAAGTTGATGGAAAAAAAATTAAGCATCATTTAATTGATGTTGTTAGCCCTAAAGATTTATTTGATTTAGCAAGTTATCAGAAATTAGCTTTTAAAGCGATTGATAATGTCATAAAAAGAGGGAAGCTACCAATTATCGTTGGCGGAAGTGGTTTATATCTTCAGGCCATTGTCGATAACTATGTTTTTGGCAGCGGCAAGCCAAATTATAAGAGAAGAGATGAAATTGAAAAATTAGAACCAGCTGAAATACTTGAAAAAATTGCCGCTTTAAAACCGGAGTTTGCTGCCCATATTAATTATAGTGATAGCCATAATAAAAGACGTTTGGCGCGGTATTTGGAAATTGTTGAAAATGGTGAGAGTATTGATAAAAAGAAAGAGTCGCCTTATGATTTTTTGCTTCTTGGTTTAGATTTTCCCGATGACATTTTAAGACAAAGAATCGAGTATCGATTATTGGCGCGTTTTGAAGAGGGAATGATTGCGGAAGTTAAAGGGCTTTTAGATAATGATGTGTCAGCAGAACGTCTAAAATCTTTTGGTCTGGAATATAGATTTATTACCGAATATTTGGAAGGCGTTCACACATATCACGAACTTGTAAAAAAACTTGGTACCGCTATTTATCGTTTTGCCAAAAAACAAAAGAACTGGTTTAGGCGTTGGCAGAAACAGGGAAGAAAAATTAATTGGGTAAAAGATCAGGTGGTGGCTGAAAAATTAATTGAAAAATTTTTTAAATAAAAAAAGAGTCAGTTTTAAACTGGCTCTTTTAATAATCACCTTAATCAAATTAATCAAGCAGTCTTTTTAGTATCTCCATGGCCGTTTTTGGGTTTGCTTTTCCTTTAGTATTAGCCATGACTTTGCCAAGAAGGAACTGTATAACGTTTGTTTTGCCATTTTTGTATTGCTGAACTTGTTCTGGGTTGCCGCCTAATATGCCGCTAATTGATTTTTCCAGTTCCGCTTCATCATCAATCTGTTCTAAGCCGAGTTCTTCAATTAATTTATGAGGGCTTTCATTTCGTTTAAACATTTCAGCTAATATTGCTTGTCCGGCGCTGGAGTTTATTTTTCCGCTGTGAAGTAGGAAGCAGAGTTCGGCCATATTTTCCGGGCTTATTTTTAAATCAGCAGCTTTCTGGTTGTTGGCGTTTAGGTGTTTTAAGACCTCGCCGGTTATGAGATTGGACAAAGATCTCGCCAAGGTCTTGTCTTGTCTTTCATATTCATCGCCGTCAGCAGTAATCCAGGCTCCAAGTTCGGAAACTGCCTGTTCATAATAAGCGGCCATATCTTTATCGGAACTTAACACGCCGGCTATTTCTTTGCTTAGGCCGTATTGTGTTTTGAAGCGGTCGGTTTTTTTGCCCGGCATTTCAGGTAAAGACTTCTTTAATGTATTTAGCCAGTCTTCAGTAATTTTTAGCGGCGGGATGTCCGGTTCCGGGAAATAACGGTAATCAGCCGAACTTTCTTTTCTTCTTTGAGATATCGTTTCACCCTTTTTTTCATCAAAACCTCTTGTTTCCGCTTCTATCTTTTCTCCGGCCAGCAATGCTTTGGCCTGTCTGGTTTTTTCGTATCGGATTGCTCTTTCAACCGAACGGAAAGAATTGAGATTTTTGACTTCAACTTTATTATTTAAAATGTAATTGCCAATCGGTAATATTTTCCCATCTTTATATTCCCAGCGACCTTCCTCCTGCAGACTAATGTTTGCTTCACAGCGCATTTCGCCTTTTTCCATGTCGGCGTTTGAAGCATCAAGATAGCGCAGGACCTTTTGGAATTCTTGGCAGAATTTTTTTGCCTCTTCAGCGCTTTTTATAACCGGTTCGGTTACAAGCTCCATTAGAGGCGCGCCGGCGCGGTTAAAATCTATTAAAGTATAGTCTTCACCTTTTTTATGTATAGATTTTCCGGTGTCTTCTTCGATATGGATGCGGGTGATATCAATGCGTCTGCCACCAGCTCTTAGATAACCTTTCTCGCAGAGCGGTAGGTCGTATTGCGATATCTGATAACCCTTTGGCAAATCGGGATAAAAATAATTTTTTCTATCAAATTTCGAATCACGGTTTATTTTGCAATGTAAAGCCAGCCCGGTTGTTAAAACCAAATCAAGCGCTTTCTTATTCGGGACGGGCAGGGAGCCGGGGTGAGCCAGACAAATCGGGCAAACGTTGCTGTTTGGTTGTACGCTTAAAGACTCATTCTTGCAAGAGCAGAACATTTTACTTTCCGTTTTTAATTCGGCATGGATTTCCAAGCCGATAATCATGTCGTATTTCATATGCTTTATTATATCATGATTTGACGCTCATTTTTTAAAAAGTGCCGCTGCTGCCAAAACCTCTATCGCCCCTTTCGCTTTCATTGTTAACTTCCGTTTCTTTCATTTCAAAATGAGGTGTTTCTTGGATTATTATTTGAGCAATTTTTTGCCCTGGGGCAATGTTGAAAATATCTTCACTTAGATTCTTAACGACAATTTTTATTTCACCTCGATAAGCAGAGTCAATAACGCCGCCCATGGTTGTTATTCCAAGATTAGCTAAGCCGCTTTTATCCCAGACTAAACCGGAAAAGCCATTTGGTATTTCCATTTTAATTCCTGTACCGACTAAAGCTTGACCGTATGGGGTGATGGAATAATATGAATCGGCATATAAATCGAAACCAGCATCGCTTGGATGTGCCTTGTTTGGCAATTTGGCACCGGGGCGAACTTTTTCAACTTTTATTTCTTTGCGGATAGACTGTTTTTGGAGAGTTTCTGTGGTCCTGGGTTTTTCTTGAGGCGCAGCCGTTTCTTTAATTCTCGCTGTTTCTTCAATTTTTGGAGCCTCTTCAATTTTTGGCGCATCTATTTTCTTAACAGGCTTTATTTGATACGGCTCTTCTTCAATTATTTTTAAATCAACTGATTTTTTATATAGAGCTTGTTGCTTCATGATGTCACCGAAGGTTTTGAATCCGGAATAATTAACACTTTCTTTCGGGGTCTCAATGGCATGATTTTCTTCTTTAATCGGCAAATTTTCCGGAACGGACAAATCTTTTTTGAGGAAAGATGAAACTCTGTCCCAGATTATGTTTTTTATTTCTTCAATCTTTAAATTGGCATCTATTTTTATCCAGCCGTTTTCTTCTTTTAATTTTAAATGCGACCAGCGTACTTTGTTTATTAGGTCGTTATTATTTTCGTGTTTGTGTCCCTCTTCTATTGATTGCTTGAATCTTTCACCATCAAAAAGAATAGCCAAGTCCTCTTTGATTAGGTGCGAGTTAATATCTTTAAGATATTTTTCACTTACGCCGGCGCCTAAACCCCAAGCGATTCCTGTTCCGGTATAATCTTCAGCCACGATGTTTATGCCGGCTAACAGTTTCTTTTGCAATTCATCTTGATATTGAGTGCGATTTAAGGCGTAAATGGCTTGCACCTCTTTGGCGCTCAAATTGAGCGGGTTGTCGTTTCGCAAGTAATCGTTGAGCATTCTCCCGGATGGCTCGAGACTGTAAATCGGATATTTGATATATTCCGCCTGATATCCCTCTTCTCTTAATTTCTCCACTAAAAGCTTGGCCTGGGTGCTCTTGCCAAGGTTATTGATTCCGTAGAAGACGATTAATTTGCCGTTGTTTGTCATATTTTTGCCATTATATCATCAAGAGCTTTCTGCAGTTCTTCTAAACTATCATTATTTTTAATTTCTTTCTCAGCGGCGGCCATAGTTTCCGGGATGGTTATTTCCGTTTCTTTTTCGTGGTCTTTTAAAAATGTTTCGTAACTTTTTTCGGCGTCGCCGGGATTTTCATTTCTTTCTACCGAGCGCTTGTATCTTATCTTAGGGTCGGCATTTATGGCAAGCATATGGAAACCGGGCAATTCTTTAATGTGATCTATGTCGCTTAAGCGTCTGATGCCGTCTATAACTATGAGACTATTTTCAGAAGCGGCGATTTTTTTGCTCATGGCTTTAGCCAATAAATCAGATCCAAAATTTTCTCGTCCCCAAGTTGATAGGGCAATAATATTATCTCTTGTTTGTTCAATGCCTAAAATATCAAGAGCATCTCGCAAAATAGAAGAAAAGCGGAATTCAACTGCGCCGTATTTTTCTTGTAGATATTTTTTGGCTGTGCCTTTGCCGCTGGCAATCGGGCCGACAAGACCGATAATTTTTTTTTCTGCCATAATTTTATTTTAAGACTTGGTAATGGAGCAGGACAGTATCGTCATTGAGTTTTCTTGTTTCAAGGAGCTTTAAATCGGCGTTTAAATCTTTATTAAATAATGATAAGCCCGTGCCGAATATTTTTGGTTCAACCGTAAGCATTATTTCGTCTATCAAGTTTTTTTCCAAGAAAAGGGAATTAAGATAGGCGCCGCCGCCAAGCAAGGCCTTTTCATAGCCAAGCGCTTCTATTTCTTTGATAACATTTTCAATATCGCCACTTACCCATTTGACGCCCGGTATTTCTTGATTATCCGATCTTTCAGAAAAAACTACATTTAATCTGTCTTTTAAAGGGGCGGGGAAAGTTTTAAAAGTATTTTCGCCCATCATAATGACGCCGCAGCTTTTAGAAATTTCAACAAATAGTTTTTTGTCCTCTCGGCTGGTCCAATCGGCAAACTGCGCGCTGTCTTTGGCTATTTTTCCGTCGGCTGTTATGGCCATCATCATGATTATTTTCATATTCTTATAAAAAAGGCCGTTTTTTAGGACGGCCTATTCGGTTTTTAAAAAAGCTTTAAATAGCGATTGGTGCTTTGATGTAGGGATGGGGATTGTAGTTTTCAATTTCAAAATCTTCGTATTTAAATGAAAATATATCTTTTACATCTGGATTTATTTTCATTGTCGGCAGAGGGAACGGTTCTCTTGATAATTGCAATTTAACTTGTTCGATATGGTTGTTGTATATGTGAAGATCGCCGAATGTATGGACAAATTCACCTAACTTTAAATTACATACTTGAGCAAGCATCATTGTTAGAAGAGCATAGGAGGCGATATTGAATGGCACTCCTAAAAACAAATCAGCGCTGCGTTGATAAAGCTGGCAAGAAAGCCTGTTGTCATTGTCAACATAAAGTTGAAACATAGTGTGGCAAGGAGGCGGTGCGGATTTTTTTCCGGCTATAAGGCCCTGTAAATCAGCAACGTTCCAACCGCTAACAATAATACGGCGAGAAGTCGGATTATTTTTTAACGCTTCAACTGCATTAGCTATTTGGTTGATTGTTTCGCCGTTTTTTCCTTCCCAGGCTGTCCATTGTTTTCCGTAAATCGGGCCAAGATCGCCGTTTTCATCCGCCCATTCGTCCCAGATAGTGACACCGTTTTCATTTAAGAATTTGATATTAGTGTCACCTTTTAAAAACCAAAGTAGTTCATATATGACAGACTTCAAATGAATTTTTTTGGTTGTTAAAAGTGGGAACCCTTCATTGAGGTCAAAGCGAACCTGTCTGCCAAAAACACTGCGTGTTCCGGTTCCGGTTCTGTCGTCTTTTCCTTTGCCATTTTCCATGACATCTTTAAGTAAATCTAAGTATGCTTTCATAGCTTTTGTTTTTTAAGTTACTGCCATAATCTTAGGACTTTGGCAGTAGAAGTCAAGGATTTATTGATTTTCGTATTCGGTCATTTTTGTGTCAAGCAAAACATAGTCTATGCCGGCTTCTTTAAAAATTTCTTTGCTTCTGGTTCCGGCATGATAATCTTGAGCGCAAACTACTTTTTTAATACCGCAATTAATAATCATTTTTGCGCAAACATAACATGGCGTCATTTTACAATAAAGAGTTCCGCCTTCAAGGGCGATGCCCATGCGAGCGGCTTCACAAATCGCATTTTGTTCAGCGTGGGCTGTTCTAATGCAATGCTGTGTCTTTGATCCGTCTTCGTGAATAACGGTATGCATTTCATGTCCGACTTCATCGCAATGAGGCAGGCCGATTGGCGAACCGACATAGCCGGCGGCAATCATGCGATTGTTTTTTGTTATAACACATCCCGATCTTCCTCGGTCGCAGGATCCGCGACTGCCAACCATTTCACTTATCTTGATGAAGTACTCGTCCCAAGATGGGCGCTGATATTTTTCGGCCATAAAAATATTTTTTAGAGGCTTATTTATGCTTATATTTTAACCTTGAATGACAAAAAAATAAATATTGACAGGGGGGTCGTTTTTGTCCTTTAAGCCCTTTTAAAAAGAGGAAAAAGGGGTTAAACTGTATAGACTGAGATGGATTTATCAGGCAATTTAACAATTTAGGCTTATGATGGAAGATATTATTGAAAATTTGGCTTATAATAAAGAAATTTATTTTAAAGTTAAAGTAACGCCAAATGCTCCGAAAACAGAATTTAAAGGAAAAATGAGCGATGGGACGATTAAAATCGCTTTAGCCGCTCAACCGGAGAAGGGCAGGGCAAACAAAGAATTGTTAGACTTTTTGGCTGACGAGCTTGGGGTGCGTAAATACCAGGTTGAAATAGTCGGCGCTTTAACCGATAAACATAAAACTATAAAGGTTAGCCGTTAAACATATATTTCTTAAATTATCATGAAACTTTCAGTTATTATCGTTTCTTGGAATGTTAAAGATAAGTTACGAGAAAATTTAAAAGCTATATTTGCTTCTCAGGTCAATTTTGATTTTGAGGTTTTTGTTGTTGATAATAATTCGGCTGATGGGAGCTATGCTATGGTTTCTTCGGAATTTTCGCAAGCCAAATTAATTGCCAATTCGGAAAATCTTGGTTTTGCCCGCGCCAATAATCAAGCCATTAAGACTGCGCAAGG
>CAZREL010000037.1:2313-8348 GCA_964599385.1 uncultured Gammaproteobacteria bacterium | reverse complement strand
TCAAAATTTTAGGAAGAACGAAAATGAAAAAGTTATTCGTTGGTGGCTTGAACTTCAAGACCACTGAAGACGTCTTAGCAGAAGCTTTTGCTAAGTGTGGTACTGTTATTTCTGCCGTGATCATCATGGACAGAATGACAAACCGTTCCAAGGGTTTTGGTTTCGTAGAAATGGAAAACGATGCAGAAGCTGATGCAGCTATTGCCATGTACAATGGTCAAGAGCTCGATGGCAGAAAGGTCGTTGTTAACGAAGCCCGTCCTCTTGAGAAGAGATTCTAATTGATCAATAAACTCTTTTAGATAGAAAAACACCAGTCGCAAGACCGGTGTTTTTCGTATTGGGAATTTATATCAAAAAATTATTCAATAATAGTTTCAATCGGACCAGGGCCTTGATTGATAACTTGAATCTGTACTTTTGGATCAATCGGCCCCATTTGCCCGCCATTTAACTGCCAAATACTGTAATTTAAAACGGAAGCAAAACTAACCCAAAGGATATAAGGAATCATCAAATAACCGGCCGCCTTTGAAATTTGGAAAAAAGCGATAATAGTCGCCAATATGGCAAACCAAAGAGAGATAATTTCCGTGAAAGCCACGCCGGGGTTATGTAAAGCAAAAAATATGAAAGACCAAAAAAGATTTAGAGCCAACTGAAAAACAAAAATCAAAAGAGCGCTTTTATTTTCTCTTTTTTCCAAACCTTTACGCCAAATTAAATAAGCGGCCACGCCCATTAAAACGAAAAGAGTTGTCCAAACCGGTCCAAAAAGCCAGCTTGGCGGATTAAATGATGGTTTTGCTAAATCAGCGTACCAGGAACCAATTTCCGGAGTGGTAAAAAGAGAGCCCATTATTCCGATAAGCTGCGGAATTATAAGAGCAATCATTAATTTTAAAACATTACTTTTTTTCATATATTTATTTTCCTTTATTATATCAAAGTTACCTTTTCCTATCCAGTGCGTTTATATATTTGCTATAATATAGCTATAAGCTTATAACAAATAAATATGACCGATAATGACCTGCAAAGCGTCTTAGCTTTTCAAAACGGCAAGCAAGAGGCCTTTATAGAACTTTATGATAAATACATAAAGCCGGTTTATAATTTCATATACTTTAAGACTTCCCACAAAGAAACGGCCGAAGATTTAACCAGTCAAAGTTTTCTCAAAGCCCTAAAAGCCTTACCTAATTTTAAGGCCGATAAGAATTCCTCTTTTGCCGCTTGGATATTTTCTATCGCCAGAAATTGCGTCACCGACCACTATCGCGCCAAAAAAGAATTCAAAAACATTGATGACATTTGGGACTTGGCCGGCGATGAGGATATTGAAAGAGATCTTGAATTCAAAGAAAAAACTCAAGTGATAGAAAAATATCTACAAAACCTAAAAACCGAACAGAGAGAAATTATCATTCTGCGTGTTTTTCAAGAAATGTCATATAAAGAAATAGCGGAGATTCTTAATAAGAAAGAAGAAGCCTGCAAGGTTGCCTTTTCAAGAGCAATCAAAAAGATGAGAGAAGACATTCCGCTTGCCGCACTCTTGGCGCTTTATTTAATCAATTGGAAATAAAATTAAAAATATGGAACAAAATAAAATAGACGAAATTTTAAGCGATATTTTCCAACTTGATCCAAGCTTAAAAAAATTTGAAAAAGAAATAAAAAAAATGATTGCCGATATTCTGGCCGCTAAGCCGAATATCAGCATCGACGCTAATTTTGAAAATAAATTAAAAAAAGAAATTATGAATAAAATTTCTGAATTAAAAAACCAAGAAACGGCCAAGGCGACGCCGAGTAAAGAACGCTCGGCTTTACGCTTCCCTATCCATAAATTGGCCTATGTCGCCGGCTTAACGGTTCTGGTGTTTGTCTTAGTTATCAGTTACGATTTCATGCCCGCCAATCAAGATTCGAAAAATGTTAAAATGAGTTTTGAACAGAAAGATGAGGGGAAAAACCTCATTGCTCAAGTTGTCCAAAAAGAATCTTTTAAAAGAAGCGCCAAAGGAGCTTTCGGAAAACTAAGTTTTATTTCCAATCCGGATGTCGCCGCTAAACCAATGGCAAGCGAAATTAATAACCAAGCAGGCGCCACGAGCAACGGCATTGCCGCTTCGTCTGCCGACGCCGCCGTCAGCACTTCAGTAGCCATAGGCATGGGCGGAGACACGGTTATGGATAGAAGCATGAAGATAATGCCTCCTTACGAATATCCTAATTTTAAATATATTTATAAGGGTGAAAACTTCAGCCAAGATTTAGCTGAAGTTGATATTTATAAAAAAACAAAAGGCTCTTTTAAAGGGCAAAGTTTAGTTGATTTTGTAACCCATCTCGACTTTGGAATAATTGACATGTCCAAATTCGGTGGACAAGCTGAAGTTTTCAATGTTGGTTTTAACCAAGATAAAGAATTCGGTTATTCCGTAAATATCAACATGGCTGATGACAATATTTTCATATATTCTAATTGGCTTAAATGGCCGCGCCCGGATGCAAATTGCCAAGATGACGCCTGCTTTGCCGGATATCGCTTAAAAATTGACGAAATCCCAAGCAACGAGGAAATAATTTCTATTGCCGACGCCTTCATAACTGAATATGGCATTGATAAAAATAATTACGGCGAAGCGATCGTTCAAGATAATTTCCGCAACGAATACGAGATTGCTGCCGACAAAACATCCATTTATTTACCGGATGAAATCAATGTCGTTTATCCTCTAAAAATTAATGACGCTTTAACCGTTGACGAAAGCGGCAATCCAACCGGCCTTTATGTGTCGGTTAACGTCAGACATAAAAAAGTTTCCGGCTTGAATTCTTTAAGTCCAAGAAATTTCGAGGTTTCTGCCTATGACGCAATAACCGACAGCGCTAAATTAATTTCCTTGGCTGAACAAGGCGGCGTTTATCCGATTTATTACAATAATGAAGCATCTAAGACTGTTGAAGTTAGCCTTGGAACGCCGAGTATTGTTTTAGCCAGACAATATAAATACGATGAGAAAAAGGGATATTCAGAAGAGCTCTATGTTCCGGCTTTGTCTTTCCCGGTAACTGATATCTCCGACAAAGAAGTTTACTTCTATCGCAAAAATGTTGTTATTCCTCTGGCCGCTGATATGATTAGCGATGTTCCGGAATATTCTATAATGCCAATTTCACCTCTTGCCAGATAGAAAAAGAAAAAGACTGGAAATAAATCCAGTCTTTTTTAATACTTCGGGTAGTAGTAGAAACCAAACTCGTCGGAGCCAATGTCTTTTACATTCAAGATTTCTTCCTTTAAAATACGCCACTTAGTGCCATTTTCTATCTTATCAATAAAAGAAAAGCCTTTTTTCCAGGCTGATCTATGATTCGATATAACAGCAAATGGTCCAACAGAGCCATCGGTAGACTCCTCAGCTCCTTCATGCATAAAACGATAAGCAAAGAGAATGTATTCTCCCGGATGCCAAAAAACCATTTCCGCCCAAACTTTTTCATCGCTATTTCTGGCGATTTTAAAAAAGAAAATTCTTTTCTTTTCCTTACCCATAAAACGACGTTCAACCGCCTGAATTACGTGATCTTTCAATTCATCAAGTGTCATTATTATTTTGTTTTTAAGTTACTAACTATTACTTTTTATCTCTTTTTTTATTTTTTTACAGCTTTTTTCGCTTTGAGAGCCGCTTTCTTGCTTCTAACCTTAGCCTTCGGAGCCTCCTTTTTAGCAGCTTTCTTGGCTAATTTATGCCCTTGATGCTCTTCGTAATCTTTTATCGCCTTCTGGAGGCCCTCAACGGCCATTATTGAGCAATGAATCTTCTGAGTCGGCAAACCGCCCAAATCAGAAACAATGTCTTTCCATGGGTATTTTTTAGCCTCTTCTATAGTCATGCCTTTTACCTTTTCAGTCATAACCGAAGCGGTGGCAATATTGGAAGCGCAACCAAAAGATAAGAATTTCACGTCTTTTATCTTGCCATTTTCAACTTTTAAGAAAAAGTCTAATTGGTCACCGCAAACCATATTTCCGATTTGGGCATAACCGTCCGGATTGGCAATCTTGCCGACATTCTTAGGCTTTAAAAAATTATCTAAAGTTTTCTTGGTATAGTTGAGAGCCATATATTTAAAATCTTAATTTATAAATTTAATTTAATTTCATTTTAGCGCTAATCGGACTAAAAGAACGCAGTCTTTTAACTGTTTTTTTCAAGCAATTAACGGTATAATCGATTTCTTTTTTAGTATTATAACGACCGAAAGAAAATCTAATATTACTATTTAAGTAGTTTTTGTCAAGTCCTATTGCCTTTAAAACATAGGAACTCTTAAGGTCGGTAGCTGAACAAGCTGAGCCGGTTGAAACGGAAATTCCCTGACGAGATAGGTCAATTAAAATAGCCTCCCCTTCTATGGAATAAAACATCACATTTAAATTGGCCTCTGTACGTTTTTTTAAACTGCCATTAACTTTTAAATCACTTATTTCGGTATTTAAACGTTTCCAAAAATAATCACGTAAAGATTTAACTTTTTTAAGATAAGCGCTTCTTTCTTTATAGGCTAACTCTAAAGCTGATGCCAATCCGATAATTCCCGGCATATTATAGGTTCCAGCCCTCAAACCTTCCTCCTGACCGCCGCCGACTAAAAGCGGCTTAATCTTAACGCGACGATTGATATAAGCTAAACCAACCCCTTTTGGCCCGTTGAATTTATGAGCCGATAAGCTTAAAAAGTCGATACCCATTTTAGCAATATCAATTTTCAAATATGGCACGGCTTGCACAGCATCGGTATGAAAATAAGCGCCATGCTTATGGGCTATAGCCGCTAAAGAGCTAACGTCATTAATTGTGCCAATCTCGTTATTAACCATCATCACTGAAACAAGCAAAGTCTTGTCATCAATATTTGCTTCTAAATTCTCTGGCTCAATAATTCCTTCGACGTTAGGCTTAAGATAAACTATTTCAAAACCCTCATTCTTTATTTCATTAACAGCTTCGCGAACACAAGGGTGTTCGATCTCAGAAACAATTATTTTATTTCTCTTAGAATCTTTGTTAGCTCTTGCAACACCTTTTATAATAAAATTGTTTGATTCAGTGGCACCAGATGTAAAAACAATGTTTCGTGCTTCTCCGCCAATTATTTTTGCAATCTTTTCCTTGGCCGCTACAAGGTCCAAATAAGCGCTTTGCCCCGGCATATGAATTGAAGAGGCGTTGGCATATTTATCACTAAAATATGGCTTCATTTTTGCCAAAACACGCGGATCAAGGCGAGTTGTTGCGGCATTATCTAAATATACTTGCATATCTAAAATATTATTAATTATTAAAATATTGTAATTAACATTATAAGGTTTTTGGGGCGTAAATTCAAGTTTAAAATAAAAAACCGATAACTTTTGTAAGCTACCGGTTCTTAAGACCTTTCTTTTTGTTTTTTAGTTAAAAATGGTTTCATCGGGCCCAGGGCCAACGGATAGAATTGAGGCGCTTGTTTGAAATCCAACATTTTCTGTCACATAATCAAGAATGTTAAGCAAATTTTTCGGTAAAGCTGATATTTCTTTTATTGCGCTAATGTCCTCATCCCAGCCAGGAAACTCCTGATAAATTGGCTCACAATTTTCCAGTACTTCAGGAATAACAATCGCCGTGTCAATCATTGAATCTTTTGTCAGCATCATATCACCATAAACATAATCCTCACCAACATAGCGATAAGCGGAACAAACCTTAATGGTCTTAAATCCACTTAAAACATCGAGTTTACTGAAAATTATATTACTGATTCCAGAATTAAGAGCATAACGAAGTAACGGCAAGTCAATCCAGCCCGTCCTTCTTGGTCTGCCGGTTGTAGCGCCATATTCGTTAGCAATGCGACGTAAGGCAATTCCCTGAAAAAATTCATTGGAATCGTTAATGGAAGCGTCAAGAAACATCACCTCTTCCTTTTTTTTGTTTCCGACCTCATTGCACCAGATTTCAGAATCGGTTCTACCC
>CAZREL010000037.1:0-2303 GCA_964599385.1 uncultured Gammaproteobacteria bacterium | reverse complement strand
TCATGTAAAAGCCTTTAACAATACCAAATGATGCGTCAACATCGCCATCTTGCAATCCGGCACCTTTTGCCATTCCAGAAACAGAACAATCGGAAGATGTAACGTATGGATAAGTTCCATAGTCCACACTTAACAAATAGCCTTGAGCACCTTCAAGTAAAATATTGCATTTACCCAAATTTTTGCGCACCAAACTATCAGTATCAACAATTATTCCATTTAAAAATCTTCCGTATTTCAAATACTGTTCTGTAATGGCACTAACGCTAAACAAATTGTCTCGACCAATAAATTTACCATCTTCTAAATCTTTGGACTTTAAAATTTCTTCAGCTGCTTTAAGGCCACCGCTTTCTTTAATGAGCATACAATGATAATCCAAAACTTTTTGAAGTTTTTTCTGGAAAGTTTTTGGGTTAAGCAAATCATTCATGGTTAAACCAATACGGTTTACGTGGTCATTGTAGCAAGGTCCAATTCCTTTTCCGGTAGTACCGATTCTTCCCTCTCCAGCCTTAGATTCTTTAAGGCGATCAAGAATAATGTGGCTTGGCAAAATTAATTTTGCCTTCAGAGAAATAAAAAGATTCTCGCAATTAATCCCTTGAGATTGTAAAGCTTGTATTTCTTTTACAAGGGCCATTGGATAAACAACGGTACCGCTGCCGATCACATTGGTTTTGTTTGCGTGCATAATACCAGACGGTATTAAATGAAATACCACTTCTTTTCCTTTATGGATAATAGTGTGGCCGGCATTATCACCGCCGGTCGGTCTCACGATCATATCCGCCCAATTGGCAAATATGTCGACGAATTTCCCTTTTCCGGTGTCTCCGAATTGGAGACAACTAACAGAAATAACTTTTGGAGTCTTAATAAAATCAGCTCCGAAAGTTGTGCTTAAAAAATGCATCAACTGATCTTTTTCCATTTTTTATTTTGTTTTTAAACTACTTTTTTGAACTTCAAAGTTCAAAAGATATTAACATAAAAATACACTTATGTCAAAAACAAAACAAGCAAGAAAAAACACGGTTTTTGCCGTGTTTTTTGCTTATAAAATAAGATTTTATTTTATTTAACAAGCTCAATGGAATTAACAGTGATTGCTGTAAGTGGTAAGTCGCGAGCATTTGTCTCAGCTGCTTCAATTTTCTTAACTACGTCCATGCCTGATACTACCTGCCCAAAATTGGTATGAGCGCCATCAAGCCAAGGAGTTTCAGCAGCGGTAACGATGAAGAATTGAGAACCATTAGTATTTGGGCCGGAGTTAGCCATCGCAAGCGATCCTTCGACTAATTTATGCTTATTAAATTCGTCAGCAAATCTATAGCCAGGTCCGCCGGTTCCATAATAGGCTGTATCATCAGTCTTGGAAATCGGATCGCCGCCTTGAATCATAAATCCAGAAATAACGCGATGGAATTTTGTTCCATCATAGAAACCAAGCTTGGCAAGGTTCAAGAAATTATTAACCGTTTTTGGAGAATCAACGGCATAAAATTTAACCTTGATGTCGCCAAGACTGGTCTTAATGATAGCACCAGAATAAGTGCCGCTTAAATTTTCAAATTTGTTTGGATCAACTGTCATATTTTTATTGCTAGTATTAATTTTTTGCATAGTAATTATTTCTTTATCACCATTACTTGAATTATCAGCGACTTTTCTGGAAGAAGTGCTTGTTAAACTAAGAGAATCTTCGGAGCTTGAATTTAACTCAGCAGAATTAGAATCGTTATTCTGTGATGACTGAACCAAATTGTCTAAATTAACATTAACATTATTGTTAATCGTTGTTTCCGGCTTAGAACAAGCTGATAGCGAAAGTGTAAAAACACCTAAAATAGCCAAAAATAAAAATTTTTTCTTCATAGTTTTATTCGCCTATAAGCAGGCAACTTATTTATCTAAACTTTAAATTGTTTTTTAATTTCCCTGTCCTCTTCAATCCTCTTTTCTTCAATTACTTCCTTGGCTTTCTCTCTTAATTCTTCCAGATTCAACTTAGCAAGTTCGGCCGCTCTCTTCTGCAAGAATTCTTGATTATTTCTTTCCGGATCTTCTAAAACCTCACCAAGCAAAACATCTAAAATCGCCCCGATAATCGGACCGGGAGTGATATTTAAACTCTTCATTAAATCATTACCGTTAATACGCAGCATTTTAACGGAAACCGGATCATTCTGCACTTTTTCAAACATGTATTGCAAATGCCTCAATTTATAGGGCATCGCCTTGGTAATTCCTGAACCGAGACGGTCGGCGATTCTTATATCAATTAGGTCTTTAAGATT
>CAZREL010000036.1:0-8431 GCA_964599385.1 uncultured Gammaproteobacteria bacterium | reverse complement strand
AGTATATAGTGATTACCAAGATAAGAAAAGACCCGCTTTTGAAGCGGGTCTTTTATTATCTATAAAAAATAGAAAATAGATTATGGCTTTTGGATTCCTGCTGCAGTCATAAGTAAAATTTCATTTCCTGTTACAACTGACGTTCCAGAACCAATAGCTTGCCCGAGACAAAAACCAATTGTGTAACTTGGAGCAGCGCCGGGTGTTGTGTTGTTAACATAGGCATAGCTTTGTGTTGAATAATAACTTCCAGCTGCAGTTGTACATTTGCTTCCATCAACTGGACTTGGAGGAGTTGGAACGGCTCTCAAGAATGGTTCCTGTCCAGTGCTTCCAATAGCTGCCCCAGGCACAACACTAGCCGTTGCCGGGTACTCATTGTTTTCATTGTAATACATTTCCAAGGCAACCTGCATTTGTTTAACGTCAGAAATACGCTTGGCGTCACGAGCTCTAGCTCTTGCAGAATTCAAAGCAATAATTGATAAGGTCGACAATAAGCCGATAATAGCAATTACAACCAAGAGTTCAATAAGAGTGAAGCCACTTTTTGTTCTCTTCATACGTTGAGATAATTAAATTTATTATTTTTATTACACAATTATTTCTAATATAAAAATTATAGCATCTTTTAAAAACACCCGCAAGCCTAGAATTGACTGGCCAAATTATACATCGGCAAAAGAACGGCTGCAACCATCACGCCGACACCAACGCCCATGATAACCATGATAATCGGCTCCATTAATTTACTTAAATTATCAAGCATATTAGCGCTTTCTCTCGTATAAAATGCATTGACTTTATCAAGCACGACATCTATTTTACCTGTTTTTTCACCGACTGACATCATTTGCGGCACCATTTTGGGGATGTATATACTGGTTTCAAAAACCTGCGACAAAGGATTGCCGTCATTAATTGATTCGAGAGTTTCCAAAATGAGTTCACGATAAATTTTGTTATTAACGACTTCGGCAACAATTTCCAAGCTCCTGGTAATAGTGACGCCGCCCTTAATTAGAGTTGAAAGCGATCTGGCAAAACGCATTAAATAAATATATTGGAAAAGCTTGCCAAAAATCGGCGCCTTAAGCTTCATCATGTCAAGCACGCGACCGCCGCTATAAGTTCTGGCATAAAATTTAACAGCGGCAATTAAACCGGCGATAAATAAAATGACAAGAATTAAATATTTTTGCAGAAATTCCGACATGGCAATAACAATACGAGTCGAGATTGGCAATTCGGCTCCGGTTTCCGTCAAGATGGCTGTTAAATTCGGAATAACGTAAACCATTAAAATAATACCGACAGCCACCAAGGCGGCAATAACAAAAATCGGATAGATCATCGCCCCTTTAACCTTGGAGTTGATATCATAAGATTTTTCCATTTCATCGGCCAAATAATTCAAAACTTCATCCAATTTACCGGAAGTTTCACCGGATCTGATAATGTTAACAAAAAAATCGGAGAAAACTTTTGGACGCCTGGCAAAAGCATCGGACAAAAAGGCGCCGCTGTCTACTTCAAAAGCAATATCAGCAATCATGGCCTGTAAAGACAGATTGTTTGTTTGTTCAACAAGAACCAAAAGGGCTTCTACAACCGGCACGTTAGCAGAAATCATTACCGATAATTGGCGAGTAAAAACCACGAGTTCTTTCGCCTTAATCGGCGATATAAAACGATTAATTTTTGTTTCCAATGCGGAAGAAACATCAACCAAAGATTTAAGAGTGAGATCTTTTTTTCGTAAGCGAGAAAAAGCGTCGTTCTCGGAAACAGCCACAATCCTCCCGCTTTTCTTACGGCCGTCGCTTCTTTCAGCGCTGTATTTAAAAATTGACATATAAAAAATCCTTAGCTTTCGATAACGCGCAACACCTCTTCAAAAGTTGTTTTGCCCTGCAGCACTTTTATTATACCATCCTGTTTAATGGAAATAAATTCTTCATTTTTTTTAACCTCTTCCAAATTTAAATCCCGATCATTATTTATCAACTCTTTTAATTTTTCATTTATTTCAATCGCTTCGGCGATAGCAACGCGCCCGGCAAAACCGGTTTCTTCACAATGAGCACAGCCGACCGGTTCATAAACTTTATATTTGCTAAAAATTTCATCAATAGAATTAACATCGGGTAATTCTTCTTTAATCAGTTCCATGGACAAGCTTGACAAGCCTTCCCTCATTTCTTTTTCGGCATCAATAGAAAGTTTTGATTCCTTCTTGCAATGTTCGCATAATTTGCGAGAAAGACGCTGAGCAATAACAGTTTTTAAAGTTGAAGAAAGTAAGAACCTTTCAATCTTCATATCAATCAAACGAAAAACCGCCCCCAAGGCATCATTGGTGTGCAAAGTTGAAAGAACCAAATGCCCGGTTAAAGAAGCGTGGATGGAAAGCTCAGCAGTCTCTTCATCACGAATTTCTCCGACCATAATAATGTTAGGATCCTGACGCAAAAGAGAACGGAGGCCGCTCGCAAAAGAAAAACCGATTTTCGGACGAACTTGAGATTGATTTATGCCTTTCATTTCATATTCGATAGGATCTTCCAGAGTTGAAATGTTAACGCCCTCCTGGTTTAAAATTGTCAGCGTTGAATACAAAGTCGTTGTTTTACCACTGCCGGTCGGACCGGTGACCAAAAAAATACCGCTGGTTTTCTTTATGCCATCTTGAATGCGGCGCAAACATAATTTATTAAAGCCTAACTGATCCAAGGTTGGCGCGCCTTTAGAGGTATCCAGAATACGCATAACAACCTTTTCACTATTAACAAGCGGCAAAGTGGAAATACGAAAATCAACCTCGCGATTATTAATAACCAACCTGATACGGCCGTCTTGCGGAACTCTAGTTTCGTCAAGTTTTAATTTAGCCAAAACTTTAATACGGGAAATAATGGCATTATGAATACTTTTTGGCAAAGACAGAGATGTATGCAATATGCCATCAATACGATAGCGCACGCGGCTTTCTTTAGCGTATGGTTCAATATGGATATCAGAGGCGCGCGCTTCGACGGCATGTCTTATAATAACAGAAACAATGCGGGAAACCGGAGCGCTGTTTATATCTTCCGTGCTTAATTCTTCATTTTCCGGCGCCAAAGTTAAATCTTCTCCAGAGCCCTCTTCTTTTGCTCTAACTTCCAAAGCGCTGGAAATTTCTTCTTCCATTTTCTGATACTGCTTGAAGATCTTCTGCCAGCTTGCTTCGGAAATCAAATAATATTGAGCTGTCAATTTTTCACCGGAAACAAGAAATGATACCGCCTCTATTGCTTTTAAATTCGGTTCAACAAGGCCGACCTTGATCATTGATCCCTCTTGCCCGAAACAAATAATTTTATAAGTCTTTGCAACTTCTTCCGGCAAAAGTTTAAGGATTTTATCCGACACCTCTTCATTTAGCAGGTTGTAGTATGGAAATTTATAAAGCTCGGATTTTATTTGCGCTAAAGCCTCCTCCTCAACCACGCCCTTTTTTATTAAAAAAGGAGCCAGGTCTTCCTTGCTCACGCTTAGTTGCTGTTTTATTTCTTCAACTTTGGCAAGATCTATTATCTTTCTATCTACCAAAATATTCAGCAAATCTTGATTTTTATCCCAATTTATCGGCATGGTTTGTGTATTGCAAAATTACTTCAAAGGCTGTCCGTTACCTAAAGAACAATTACCGCCCGCTGCTGGTTGTAGACCTTTTGAACGACGGCAAATATTATCAAAATCAAAAACTGGAGCTTGATTAACAAGCGTATCCAAGCGCTTGGATTTAATAAGATTAACGTCAATCATTTCTGTCTGAGAAATGGAGTCAACTGACGGAGCTTCGGTATTTGATATACCAACCGCTTCACTCATATAATCCAAAACCGGCAAGCGATAAATCATTAACAAAATACCGGACACTATTATGACCAGAATAATAACCAAAAGTAAAATTTTAAAAAATTTCTTCATAATTATTATTGTACCGGCGTTTCAAGTTCTTGGGGCGCATCGCCATAATAATAGGTATTCAAAACTATCTCTGCTGATTCTCCTGAAAAATCAATACTTATTACATCAAATAAACGTAAGTTATTTTCAAATAACTTTAACAAATTTTTCATGCCAGCATAATCTATCGCCTGAATAAGCAGGGTAATTTGCAATTCTTGCACTTTTTCACTAGACGAGCCGGCCATTGAAGAAACTACTGAGGGCTCAGACGACTTTTCATCTTCAGCATCTGAAATTTCTACACTAGTAAGCAGCCAGCCCCCCTTGGATACAATCTCTTCAAACTCGCCGAATAATCTTTCTTGCTGATAGTTTGGAGGGAGGACGGCATTAAATTTTTGCAAGTCAGCACCAGGAATTTCCGAATAGGCCTTGGCGATAGCTTTTAAACTGTTATGCTTTTTCTTTTGCTGGGCGTAAAAAAATTTTTGATTGGCAATATTATCTTGAATTATTGATTTTGTGTTTTGAAATTTTGGACCGATAAATAAAAAATACGACAAAAAAAGAGCAAGAACTACAAAAAACGATAAAATAAGATTAAAATATTTATTCAAGAAAATATTGGTGGAATTTTTTTTCACTTGTCCTATTTTGCTGTCCATAAATTAATCTGCGACACGGAAAAGCTCCGGATCTATTTTTAATTCTATAGTAAAAGATACCGAAGCGATACTTTTCTCCTCCTCAGCTTCATCCGCAACCGGAGTATTATTATTATTATCTTCCTTTCCGACACTGCCCTTGACTTTGCCGGCCAGCACCGAACTTATCTTTACGCTCTTTACAAATTCATTATCAGCAAAGGCCTTAGCCTGCCAAGATGCTTCGGCGTAAGTTGGCGCTGTCGCGTTAATCTCATAATTCCCTGTTAAATCGCCCGAGAATCCTTCATAAGTTACGGTACTTAAAGTATTTTCTTGCAACCAATCAAAAAATTCAGTCCAATAAACGTGATTTTCCAACAATTCGGAAAAAGCACCTGATTTATCACGGAAATCCAAAGCGGCGGCATGTTCGGATGTTAACTTTATCACATCCATCTTTAAAATATCGGTTTTATTTTTTAATTCTTCGGCTCTTTGATTTTCCTGCTTCTCCCAATACCCAAGACCGGAATATATTTCAAAAACAAAAAGGCCAACTAAAATAAAAACTAAAATAGCCAGAAGAATATGTTTCTTCCAATCAAAGAAAACTATAATTTCATCTTTCACCAAGTTTACCCCTAAGACTTCCGGGCTGCGCAAAGAACTTTGGTCAAAAGTTTTGGCCATTTTTTTGGGATTCTTTTTTAAAAGGTTGCCAAGCAACATTTTGATAAAATTAAAACTAATTTATTTCGCGCATCGCTAAACCAATCGCCACTGCTAAACGAGGGCCGACCTCTGCCAAAACAGGCTTCAACTCTTCTGGATAGCGAATACGGGCCCATGGGTCGCCAACAATAACTTTCACATTTAATTTTTCACTCAAATAATCAGTTAATCCCAGCAATAAAGCGCCGCCGCCAGATAAAACTATTTTTTCCACCCCTTGGCCATTCTGAGAATAAAAGAAATCGAGCATGTATTTGATTTCGGTTAAAATCGGTTCAATGGTTTCAGCCACTAAAGGAGGCAAGGTTTCATGTTTTTCATCATCGCGCAAAGATGCGGCCAAATCTATTTTAAATTGTTCGGCTTGAGCAAAATTCAAGCCCATTTTTTCTGATAAGGCCTTGGTAATGGTTGAAGAGCAAACAGCCAAAGAACGATTTAAAACAGGAATGCTTTCTTTGACAATCGATAAATCAGTGCTATTAGCGCCTATTTCAACAATCATGACGGTTGATTTGTCATTGCCGACCAAAGCACGCACCAAGGAAAAAGTTTCAGTTTCCAAGCTGACCAAGGAAAGCTTGGCGGCTTTGAAAATATCAACATAGCGCCTGACTAATTTCTTTGGTGAACCGGTTAAAAAAACTCTTAAATTCCCTTTAGTAGGAACTTTTCCGTTAGCATCGGGGATAACGCGCCAATCAATCGTCATTTCTTCCAGGGGCAGAGGAATAACTTTCTTAGCCTCTTCCGAAACAGTTTTGGCTAGGTTTTTCTTATCAAAATTGTTAATATTTATGATTGAAGAAAAAACAGAAAAAGTCGGTAAAGAAACAGTGGCTTTTTTGCTCTTAATTCCGGCGTCATTTTTAACTTTATTAATGGCGCTGGCTAAATAAACAAAATCTTCAACCTTTGTAAAATTAACTTCGCTTATGTTTTCACTAAAAGCGTAGTTAGAGAGATATATCTGCTTATTCTTTTTTCTCAGCTCAACCATCTTTAAGGAAGAGTCGCCAATATCGATGCCGAGAAAAAGATTATTGTCATCACTGGAAAAAAGTCCCATAGTAATTTGAAAGGCTTTACGATATAATGATTATATAATATTCGAAAACTTTAAACAAGTTCGAACATATGAATTTTTTTCAACGCTACCAAAAAATCTTCTTTATTATCATCTTCCTTGGAATTAGTATTTTAATCGGGTATTTCATCTGGAAATTTTTCTTTCACGCCATTGCCGAACCGACAACACCGATTACGAATCAGCCGAGCGGAGGTTTGCCAACCGCCGGCAGCAGCACGCCGATTAGCGGTGAATATACCGAGCCTGGCAATCTACCCGGAGAGGAGAGGCCGGAAGGCGTTAATCCTAATGAGCCAAGCGATGTGGCCACTGGCGGCCTAACCAACACCGAACAAATTAGCCGTGATAATGTTAAATCTCCATCCGCTACTTCGGACGGAAAAGTACAATATTACAATGAAAACGATGGTAAGTTTTACAGAATAGATGAAAACGGCAAAGCCACTCTTTTAAGCGACCGCGTATTCTATGATGTTGACAAAGTGAACTGGTCGCCAGACAACAATAAAGCTGTGTTAGAGTACCCTGATGGCAGCAATATTCTTTATAACTTCGAAACCGGCAAGCAAGTAACCATCCCGACTCATTGGCAAGATTTTTCTTTCTCGCCTGACAGCAGCCGCCTCGTTTCAAAAAGCATCGGCCTCGACCCTTCAAACAGTTGGCTGGTAATTTCCAATGACGACGGTTCAAGCCCGGTCGCTTTGGAAAAAATCGGCAATAATGCCAATACCGTCTACCCTTCTTGGTCCCCGAATCAATCCATAGTAGCTATGTACACCAAAGGAATTGATTTTGATCGCCAGGAAGTTTTCTTTGTCGGAGAAAACAGCGAAAATTTTAAATCAACCATCATCGAGGGGCGAGGCTTTGAATCGCAGTGGTCAAAAGACGGCGACCGTTTGCTTTACAGCGTTTATAATTCCGAAGAAGGAATGAACCCAAAACTCTGGATAGTTAATTCCAATCCTAATTCTATCGGGCAAAACAGAATCAGCCTTGATTTAGCCACTTGGTCCAATAAATGTACTTTTGCCACTAACGTTGAGATATATTGTGCTGTTCCGGATAAACTCCCGGAAGGAGCCGGCTTATTCCCGGAATTAGCCGATAAGACAAAAGATAGTCTGTATAAAATTGATTTGAGCACCGGTACTAAAAAACTTGTCGCTATTCCGGACGGTGCTTACAACATTTCCGACATCGTTGTCCCGGAAGGGCAAAAAAATATTTTCTTTACCGACAAGAAATCAGGCAATCTGTACAAGATTGATTTATAAAAACTTGATATTGGCTTGATGCCGATAAATACAAAGGGGTGATTTAAAAAATTAAAAGAGGCCGATAGAGCCCGCTGCCAAGCGGGCTCTTTTATAAACTTTATGTTTAAAGCAATAAAAAATTTCTTTATAGAAGCTCTCTTCCCCGCTCGCTGCATTCATTGCGGCTCTTATGAAGATTGGCTTTGTTCCGCCTGTTATAAAAAAATTAAGTTATCGGAAAAAACTGCCACCGAATATAAATTAGACCGCGGATTGATAGAAGATATTTTTATCGCCGGCAATTACGACAGCGATAAAATTTTATCAACGGCCATTAAAAATTTTAAATATCGAGGACTAAAAGAATTAAGCGAGCCCCTGGGGCGTTTTTTAAGCTTTTTCTGGAACAGCAAATTAGCCTCCTTAAATTTATTTGATAAAAAAACAAGAGCGGAACTTGAAAACGCGCTTTTAATTCCTATCCCTTTAAGCAATAAACGCCTGCAAGAAAGAGGTTTTAATCAAGCGGAGATGCTGGCCGAATATCTATCGCGAGAATTTTCCTATGAAATTCTAAAAATTTTAAAAAGAAAAAAAGGCGGCCGGCACCAGGCCTTTTTAGACAACAAGAAAAGAGAAAAGAATATTGAAGGGGTTTTTTATATACAGAAAGATGATGTGGAAAAGCTTAGGCTTTTAAAAAATCAAAGTGTCATCATTATTGACGACGTTGTAACAAGCGG
>CAZREL010000035.1:7299-8471 GCA_964599385.1 uncultured Gammaproteobacteria bacterium | reverse complement strand
ACTGGAATCAAAAATGAAAGGGCGAATAAAGCTTTAAATAAAAAGGTAAAAAAAGTGGCATGCCAAACCTCGCGCGAACTTAAATTACCTTCCGATTCTTTGGCGATATGAACACCGAGAGCATCAGAGAAAGAATCGGCAATGGCAATCGTCAATATTCCTGCTATAACAACCATTTTAGAACCGGTGCTGGCGGCTAATCCGAGCATCAAGCCCAGCGTCGTTATTACCGCCGAAGCTAAGCCGAAACCCAAACCGATTTTTAGCCCCTTAAGCATAGTGGCCTAATTAATTAAATGTAAGAAATCTTGGACAAAACCATAAGCTAAGGCCAAAGCAGAAAAAACAAAAATAGCAATATAATTCCATTTAGATAGACTTGTTTGTAATCCCTTTAAAATATAAACCAAAGATTGACGCTCGGTATCATTTAAATTTTCACTATTTTCAATCTTAGCGGCTAAATTCATCTCGGTAATTAACTTATCGCGCTTGTTCTCAATCTTAAAACGATGAGCAAAGTACCAAACAAAACCAATTGTGCCGATATACCAAGCAACTTGCACAGCCAAAGGCCCATAATGATTTAAAACAACAATTATACGATAAGCAATGGTCGCCACAATGCCCAAAGCGAACATGAAAATGCGATACGATTTTTTACTCAAAACAGCTTTCGACATGATATTTCCATTAAAGATATAATCAAATTATAGCATAAAAGCTAATAATATATAAATTAAAAGGGCGGTTCATTTCTGAACCGCCCCAGATTTACACTAAAATAATTCTCACTTATTCATTGCTTCGGCCAATTTATCCCACTCCAATTTCGGCTTCCATGCAACATTGCCGGCAGCAATAGAATCGATAACCTCAGGGTCGTTTTGCTTAAATTGCCTTGCTTCAACAGCACAAGCTGAAATTACCGGAACACCATTCCACGTATCTTTACCGGAACGGTTAAAGGCGCAAAGAATTGCCACAAGTTCGCAACCTTTTTCTTTAAGCAAATCGGCAATCTTCTGCGTGGTCGAAAAATTATTACAAATATCTTCGACTAAAGCAACGCGACTGCCGAGGACTAAATCATGGCGATCAATTACCAGATTTTCAATAGCTCTTTTACCGTCAGCTAATTCAGGTAGAGAAATGACTTTCTTTTCAGCAAA
>CAZREL010000035.1:0-7199 GCA_964599385.1 uncultured Gammaproteobacteria bacterium | reverse complement strand
CGCCATTTTCGTCTTCATAGGTGCCGGCATAGCCGACAAGCGGCCCCAGGAATTTTCCCTTTTCGTCTTGCGGGCTTTTGTAATAGCCTCCGCATTGTTTAAGCATGGCGAGCGGTTCGGGATCCCAAATCTTTTTCTTGGTCGCCTTGTCGATTTCAAAAGCCGTCATAGACCGGCTCTGCTCAGCACTAATGTGAAAAATTGGATTTCCATCCATCATCTGTGCACCCATGACAACAAAGTCGGCACCATTTTTAATTGCTTCGCCAACTCCAGTTACTCGCTTTTGATGTTCAGGTTGAACACCTTTTTGAATTGCTTCCTTTGCATTTGGTTTCTTCATCCACTCGTCTCTAACACCGGGAACAATGAATTGATAACTCTTTGGTAATAGCTTTTTTAAGAAACCAACTTCATGTGCCGAACACACAACCATCTCAAAGGGGTTATCTTCAACTCCTTCCGGTAAAGTCGCCTTGTACAAATCGCTGATATTTATCAGGTCATTTAATATCTTCAGCTTTGGGACCATACCATAACGGCTACGACACTCTTCTTCTTCGATATCGGTCAAAGCCGAGACCATCGCCAATTTTGTTTTCGGTAACAATATGCGCAGTTTTTTAATCCCTTCAACACTGCACTGCGACGAAACGGTTAAAATATCCGGTTGGCAATCAATGTATTTGCGCAGAGTGTTCTCCAGTGTAGCTGACACATCAAACACTTTCAAATCCAAGAAAATCTTAGGCTGAAAAGCGGAACCAGCAGATTGCGCAGCAATTTTTTCTTGGATAGCCTGAATTAAGGCTGGACCGCCAAAGTCAATGTTGTGAACGGCGTCATTTAACTTGATATGTGAAATTAATTCGGTTTTGCGCCATTTCATAATCTCGTCAATCTTTTCCAAAACAGCCGCCCCGCTCCCAATCTTATCAAGAGGCAAGATAATCATTTTTTTTACTTCCATCTTTAAATTAAATTTGATTTATTTTGTTTTTAAAATACTATTAGCATTCACCAAATATTAACTAAAAAACTAAAAATTGTCAATAAAAAGCCGCTTGATAAAAAGCGGCTTTTTAAACACAAATTTACAAACACTACTGAACCAAAGCCTCCATTAAATTAGAGCCGCCATCCTCGATCATTATCGGCGCGGTACCGGTAGCATTCCCGCCACAAGCCCTTAATTCAATTTGATAAGCATTCCAAGCATTTTTCTGAGCTTCCTTGGAAGCTTTTAAAATTGCCTCATGGCCTTTTTTAAAACTTTCATTACAAACCTTTATATTTTCAATCTGCTTCTCAGTGGAAGAAATAGCGGTTTTCTGGCAAGCAGTTCTAACATCGATAGCGGACTTTAACTCATTGTTAGAAGTTTCAATTCTGGCTTTTAAAGCGGTATCTTTTTTCTCAATAGCAGCGGAAACGCAAGCTGACATTTCAGCAGTAATAATACGAGGAGTGGAGCTTGCTTTTGGCGCTTCCCCCTTCTTTATTCCCCAAAGAGCGCTGCCAATTTTCTGAATCTTCTCATAGAGGTTTAATAAACTTGGATGGGCAATTTTCTCCAATTTATTTTGAGTGCTTGTAGCTTTGATTAAAGTCGTGCTGGCTTTTAAAGCCGCTTCCGGCTTATCAATCCTGATACCATACAAAGCATCGCCGTCTTTTTTAATCATCTTAAAATACTTTATATATTCCGGAGAAGGAATCCTTTCTAATGTGCTTGTCGCCTTATCAACCGAAGCGTATAAAATCGGTACCGGCTTATATTCTCTTTCTTCAGAATCTTTCTCGGCTAAAGCCGGAAAAGATAGACCGGCAACAGCCAGAGAAAAAAGCATAATAACAATCAATGTTTTTTTCATATATTTTATGTTTAGAGTCTTATTAAAAAAACTTATTTATTTTATTCGCTTGTTTTACCGTCAAATTCTTCATCATTAGCTTCCGCCTCTTCCTTGGTCGCTCTAACAATCCCGTCTTTATGATGGGCGGGGCCATAGATTGTGTACATTTTTAGTTCATTCTCGGAAGATATATTGATAACATTGTGCGCTGCCCCCGCCGGAATAACTACAGCATCGCCATCACTAACTTCATATTCATTGCCATCAATCACAACTTTTCCATTTCCCGATTCAAAACGGAAGAATTGATCATTCTCATGATGGATCTCCATGCCAATTTCCTGCCCCGGCAGCAAACTCATCAAAACGAGTTGCAAATTTTTTCCAGTATAGAGCACTTCGCGAAACTTAGAATTGGCTATAGCTAACTCTTCAATGTTGTTTTTATATCCCTTCATATATTTATTAAAATTATTAATAATACTTATATTATAGCACTATTTTGCAAACAATTAACCAAAGTGAAGACAATATAATAATTTATCTATAGAAAATGAAATTATTCCACCGTCACCGACTTAGCCAAATTACGCGGCTTATCAACATCAATTCCATTGGCATCAGCGACATAATAAGCTAAAAACTGAAGAGGAATAACATTGATTAAAGGCGAAAGCTCCTCGACTACTTCCGGTACCCGAATAACAAACTCGGAAAGGTTGTCGACCAAAATATCTTGACGGTCAGTTATAGCAATAATTCGTCCGCCACGCGCTTTAACTTCCTGCATATTGCTAATTATTTTGTCAAAGATAGATCCATGATTAACGATAAAAACAACAAACATATTCTGATCGATTAAAGCAATCGGTCCGTGTTTCATTTCAGCGGCCGGATAGCCTTCGGCATGAATATAAGAAACTTCTTTCAACTTTAAAGCGCCTTCAAGAGCCACGGGAAAATTAATTCCCCTCCCTAAATAAAGCATATTCTTAGCGCCAACAATTTTGTGCGCCAAATTTTTTATCTCTTCAACTTGGTCAAGAACGTTTTGTATTTTTTCAGGCAGTTCTAAAAGAGCGGCAGTAATTTTTTCATCTATTTCACCGGACAGACCCTCTTTAAAATAAAGAGCTAAAAGAACAAGTGAAACAACTTGAGAAGTAAAAGCCTTGGTACTGGCCACGCCGATTTCCGGACCGGCATGCAAATAAATTCCCGAACCAACCTCGCGAGAAATAGTTGAGCCGACACTATTCACTATTCCCAACGTCTCGCAAACTTTGTTTTCCCGTAAAGCCGCTAAAGTGTCGGCAGTTTCTCCGGACTGAGAAATCGCGACCAATAAATCATCGCTTTTAATAATTGGATGACGATAACGGAATTCGGAAGCATAATCAACCTCAGTCGGAATACCGGCAATACTCTCCAATAAATATTTGCCAATTAATGCAGAGTGCCAGCTTGTGCCGCAAGCGGTAATAATTATTCTCTTTATTTTTTTCGGCTCAAAATTAAGAGATAATTTTATATGGCCATCATTGATACGCCCTCTTAAAGCATTGGCAATCGTTTTTGGTTGTTCAAAAATTTCTTTTAGCATGAAATGTTTGAAACCGCTTTTCTCGATTTCATCTATTGTCCACTTAATCTCCGTAACCTCGCTTGATGCTTCCAGGCCATTTATATTTTTAACTTGATAGGAGTCTGAATTGATAACTGCCATTTCATTATCTTTCAAATAAACAACTTTATTCGTATATTCAATGAGAGCCGAAGCATCGGAGCCAACAAAAAATTCATCCCGACCGACACCGATTATAAGAGGTGAGCCGCGCCTGGCAACTAATAATTTATTTTCTCCAGCCGCCATCACCGCTAAGCCAAAAGCGCCTTCAAGTAATTTTAAGCTTTCAATTAAAGCTTTTTCCAAATCATGGCCGTTTTCGGAAAAAAATTTTTCAATTAAATGGGCAACAATTTCCGAATCAGTCGCAGAGACTATAATATGCCCCTCGGCCTGCAGCATGCTTTTTAAAGCTTCGAAATTTTCGATAATACCATTATGCACAACGGCGATTTGACCATGACAATCGCAATGCGGATGAGCATTAACTTCACTCGGCTCACCATGCGTCGCCCATCTGGTATGAGCAATACCGAAATTACCAGAGAAATCACCACCAAGCAATTTCTCCTCCAAATTCTTTATCGGCCCTTTTTGTTTAATGACTTTTAAAGCATTGTCGCCCGCCACGCAAATTCCGGCACTGTCATAACCGCGATACTCCAATCTCTTCAAGCCGGATAACAGAATCGGCAAGGCCGGGCGATTACCAAGATAGGCGACAATTCCACACATATTATTTAAGATAAATTTTAAAACCAAATAAGTTTTTACTTGTCTATATTATAGCACCGGCAGAAAGGAAATAAAAAAAGGCAACACTTGTGGTGTTGCCCGAGATTTTAGGGTTAAGTCCCTATTGGTTCAGTATACCGATGCAAGCCTTTTTTGTTTGCGGGGATTGTGGGACGTAGTTGGAACGGTTATTTAATAAATATAAATTAACTTTCTATTTTCTGAGATTCCTGAATATTATTCAGTTTTATTTTTTCTACAACAGCATTAAATAAATCTTGAACTCTACCATTATATCGCAAACTATTTTCATCCTGATTATTTGAATTTAAATAATAAATAGGATCAACAATATCAGCCACTTGATTTTCGACATCTTCATCCATCTTGACTTCCTCTCTTTTTAAAACACCACTGCGCACAAGTAATGTTCTACCTAATAAATCCATTAGGCGCTCCTTGTACCATTGATGAGAAGTGGAAATAGATTCGTCTATTTCTGTCCCCTCACGAAGATGAGCAGTTGCTGCATGGCTAAGAACCTCATGAGTAATCCTTTCCTCTGTATTACGCTCTAGCTCTCTATTTTTTGGTATTTTAAAAAAAATTACACCATCTTTTTCTAATGCTCCACCGCCTGTCCCATAAACAGTTGGGGCTACAGTAAAATCCTGAGAAGGTGTAAAACCATAAAGATCTTGCATTACAGGAATCATATCTTTAGACATTTTATCCCAAGTATCACCAAGCTCTTTAGCATAGGACTCATAATCATTTTTATTTTTAAAATAATTTTCTAAGACAGCGTTTTCAATATCTTGTATTGTATAATTTCTAGGATTAATATTTACTGGTAAATTTAAATATTCAGAATAACCTAATTTTTCATATCTATCGTAATTTTTTAAATACCACAAAATACGCTCACTTTCACTTTTAATAATATCATCTTCTTTTAACATTATTTCGAGTTTCATATTAATCATTTGTTCTTTATTTGTTATGTTAGCATCTTTTGTTTCTACTGTCTGTTTAAATTGTTTATTTAACCAAAAATTATTTTCCATATAAATCAAATTTTTTAACAATATTCCAATATTTATAAATTATTTTACTTTTTTGCCTAATCTTTTCATCAATATTCTCAACTTTAATATCCGGAAAATTCCCAAAATAATAATTCCATTTATCTTTCCTGCTTTTACAGTTAAGCAAAAACTTCACATTCTTCCAATGTATTGATTGCAAAAAAACAGCAATAACTGGTTTTTTTTTGTCTTTATGCCTTTTTAAAACCCATTCAATATTTTTAGCCATATAAGAATCTCTTATATAGAGATGGGCCCAAAATAACCAGTCCTTTCTAACTTGTGGGTATTTGGTTTCCAGTTTTGAAAAATATTCTTTACGCAGAGCATGGGGAGCATCCACATTATAAACAAGTGCGTCATGTCCCTGCCCCCAAAGCTTTTTTATATTTTCCCATACCAAAATATCAGAAGAGGCGTAGGGATATTTTTTAGCTGCAATAAGCAGACCGTCTTCTATTTCTTTTATTTTATCAAGCGGCTTATTTTTAACATCATAACTATTAAATATGGTACTTGGACTATTCTTGCCTTTCGGTAATTCAAATAAAATTATATCCGGCTTGTACTTTAAAACCACCTCAGATTGACGTTTATCAACCTTGTCACCTTCATTACAATTTTTTTGAATGAATCTTGGATTCATAAATTATAATCATTAATTAGCCTAATTCGAAGAATATAATTATATAATACCATTTTTACTTAAAGATAATAAACTCCCTATCAAAAAAATCGCTAATATTTCAGAGCTATTTATAATCTGCGGAGAAGCGGGCCTGCCTGCCGGCAGGCAGGGATTATCGCGCTCACTTTTCTTCCGAAAAGTTCACTTGTCCTGGGTCAGCGTTAAGCTTCCACTGGAAGCTTAACGACGCTCAACTACACTTTCACCGCTCGAAATAGCGGTTCAAGTTTGTTTCGCTTCTGACCTGTTCGAATCCCTTTCGTCTTTACGCATACAAAAATACAACCCATGTGGGTTGTATTTTTGTATGCGGAGAAGCGGGGATTCGAACCCCGGATAGGAGTAAAACTCCTATAACAGGTTAGCAACCTGCCGCTTTCAGCCACTCAGCCACCTCTCCTTTTTATATTAATTTTTTCCTTTTAAAAAGCCCCGTTCGAGGCCTCACTTATTTCCATTTTTATGGTATAATAACTATATAAAATTAAAAAGCGCTTGTCAAACCGCTATTTGTTTAAAAAAATAGCGAAAGTTGGCGATTTTTAGAAAAAAATATAAATTAAAAATATGCCCGAAGAAATTAAATCGGCTATCAAATGGGAAGTCCATGAATTTAAAAAACCGGAACGAGGCCGCAATTGGTATATTGCTGTCGGCCTAATTGCTTTCCTGGCTATTTTCTTTTCGTTTTTTACTATTAAGTCCTTTAAACTCGTCTGGCTCGGCGCCGGCAACAATTTCCTGTTCACTCTAATTATTATTTTATCATTAATAATAATGCTCCTGCTTGAATCTAAAGAACATGGAATGATTAAGGTTAAGCTTGATGGCGATGGACTACATTTGGGCCAAAAATTCTACGATTACGATGATTTTAAAAATTTCTGTGTTTTGTATAAACCAAAACAAAGCATTAAACAGCTATATTTTGAATTTAAAAACCCAGCCAAATTTCGAATATCCATTCCTTTAAGAGGTCTTAATGCTTTAATGGTCAGAAACTTTTTAAAACGCTTTGTGGATGAAGACACGGAAAGAGTCGCACCGCCGCTTTCCGAACAGTTGACTAAACTGCTAAAACTGTAATAATATATAAGCTGAAAACAAGAGGTTTAAAACAAGCCTTTTTGAGCTTTCGTCGTTCAACGGATAGGACACAAGATTGCGGATCTTGTAATCCAGGTTCGATTCCTGGCGGAAGCACA
>CAZREL010000034.1:7606-8776 GCA_964599385.1 uncultured Gammaproteobacteria bacterium | reverse complement strand
ATGGCATTGCCACCAGCAGTAATGGTGTTAGAAATGGTCATAACGTTGCTAAAGCTAAATCTGTTAGCAGTCATAGCTGCTTCAGAAGCGATAGAACGATAGTTGGTACCGTCAAAGTAATAAACAGCGGAAGAACCGGCGTTCTTTACTAATGAACCGGCAGGAACGGAACCGCTAGCTAAAGCAGAACCGATAGTGTAGTTAACAAAGAAAGCATCAGGAACATCAACTACTCTTTTTGCCCAATCGGTGCCATAAAGAGAAGCAGCCTGTGCTTCGCTCTGGATCTTTCTCAAAACGCCATTTGGTTCAACAGCGTAAACAGAAGGATCAGTAGTGATCTTAACTAATTTTGTTCCCGGTCTCATTGTTACGTTACCACCCAATGGGTAGCTCTGTAATTCAGAAGCAGGGATTGTGATGACTCCGCTAAAGTCAGAGTACCAAGACATGTAGGTAGTCTGATTAGGGAAGACGAATCTCTTAGCGCCATCGAAATAGTAAACTGAAGCATTACCTTCCATCTTGATTAAGTCTCCAGCAGAAGCTGCAGCCTTAACATTATTAGGGGTTAAACCCATAAATGCCATGGAAAGAACGGTCATTACCATTACGCTGACGTTTAAGAATTTGCGTAATTTTTTCATAAGTAATTTTTAAACTATTTCCAAATGTCTCGACAATAGTAGTCGAAACGAAATGAAAACAGCAGTGTGGACGTTTCTTTTTCTTGTTTCTTATTCATCGCAGCTTCGTCGCCTGTCAAAGGGATTGGTGCCGTAAATCAGTCGGAATCCCGCTTCCCTAACCCTTTTGGCTTAAGGCGAGGCCGGCTGATCTTAGTAATAAGTTCTGCCAACCAGACGCGTGTTGCCTCAGGCTGGAGAAAAGCTTAACCGATCTACCGCTCTTCCTCTCTTCTTGGACGATTCCGCCGCTTTGAGCGGAAACTCGAATTGAAACGTTTTCTTTCATTTATAAGGGACAAACCTCTTACCCTCTCGGGCAAGATCGACCTTGAATGGGCCTGCCGATTCGGTCTGGCTGGAATCTTGCGATTCAACCGGAACGCGAATCTGTTAATTTATCTCTACCGGCCTTGTCCGGAGCAGAAGACGTATCCTCATAAAGCGGATCAACATGGAGGAGATAAACTAACAGATTGGCGCT
>CAZREL010000034.1:4009-7506 GCA_964599385.1 uncultured Gammaproteobacteria bacterium | reverse complement strand
GCATCAACTTCGCTGCTTGTTCCCTGCGCGATTGCAGGAGCGGCAGTTTCAGTTTTAATAGGTAAACGGCTTAAACTTGTCTTGGCTTTTTCAACCTCGCTCTTAAATTCACTGCTGAGTCTTGCTACCTGATCCTGGTTCTCTTCTTTATTAAAATCTTCATCGCTTAAAATCACGGCGATATCCTCGGCTCTTTTAATCGCATACTGACCGGCCAACTTTTCTCTTTCGGCGGAATCGAAAGTCGTGCTGACTCTCAAGCGTTCCGACATGACACGGGCAATATATAAAGAATCATTAGGCTTGGAATTCTGCAACATCTTCTGGCTGAACAATCCGGCGCCCAAAAGAGTAAAAACAAAAACACCTAAAGCAAAGGCCGGACGAGAAGAAACTTTGGCCAAGTTCTCGAAGGTGATAAAAAACTTCTTCCAAGCGCCCATTTCTTCGGCGCCGGAATTAGAGATTTGGCTAAGCAAAAGATCCCGATTGCTCTTTAAAAAGCTCTCATCGGGATTCACATTCTGCAAAGTTTTTAGTTTGGCGATTAATTCGCTATTTGTCATAAAAAAGCTAATTTCAGCAATCTACACTCTAATATACGAAAAAAGCAACAAAACGTTACACCTCAGCCCCGTCACTCTCAACCAAGTCCTTCAAGGCTTTAAGGGCCCTATATATTAAAACGCGAACATTGCCCTTGCTTTTGCCGCTAATATCGGCAATTTCTTCCAAAGACAAGTCATTAACAAATTTCATAATCACAACCTCGCGGTATTCCTCCTTTAAAATAGGCAATTTATCCATAATTAACTTTATATCAGCCGCTTGATCAATGTTTTCATGAACGGCCTCCGGAACACTTTCTTCATCAATAATCTCAATCGGATTTTCCTCATCATTTAAAGACAGATTTGATGTGCCGGTATTGCTGCGATAATAATCAATAACAGCATTTCTGGCGATTTTATACAGCAAAGCCCGCAAGGTCTTGGCGTCAGTCAAGGTCTTGTTTTGAATATGATTCCAAGTTTTTAGAAAAACATTGGAAGTTAAATCATCAGCTTCTTCCCTGCTTCCCAGCTTGAAATATATGAAACGGTTTATTTCCGCGGCATAGTCGTCATAAGCTTTAATGAAGGCATCCTTATCCTTATTCTTAAGACGGCTGATCGCCTGTTTATCTTTAAATTTTTTGACCAAATTATTGGACATGTCGATTGCGGTATAAAAAATAACGGGACTATTCCCGCTTAGCCATTCTTTCATTTACGCCTAAGATATTAGCATAAGAAAACTTGCTTGGCAAGGAAATTTACCATAAAAAGCCTTTGTTTTTAAGGCTTTAACCGCATCCCGAATACCCGACTTCCCCTCTTGACTTTTTAAGCCAAAGTCTTAATATATAAGGAAAGTTCCGGATTTAAGTCCAAAACAGATTGGACTTAAAATGGTTAACTTAATTTTTCCTAAGAAATTTTAAGCTTTTAAGTCTAAGCTATTGTGGACTTAAGTAGCAAAAGAAAGAAATGGAAAACAAGAACGACAAGCAAGAAGAAAATAAGATCAATAAAATGATCTGGCTTTCGGTATCCGAAGCCGCCGAACTTGGCGGCGTTCAAGGCAAAACAATCCGACGCGCCTTAAAAGAAAGCAATATTCTTGTTTATAAAATTGTCAAAGACAGATACAAGATAGAATTCTCTTCTCTGCTTAAATTCATGAACAGCAACACCAAGCTCAAGAACAAATTAAAAGAATACGGACTTGGGCAATATGTTGAAAGTTGGAAGGAATAAAAAAATATTTTAAATAAGAAAAAAATTGGTGCAACAATCTAACAGTTGGCGTAGTAGTTTGCACGACCGTCTTTCGTGTATACACATTGTGTATACATCAAAAACGGAACAAAAAAACATCCCGGATTCCGACGGGATGCTTTTTTATGTTGTGCCTTTTTTAGAGGCTTGAATTTCCTATTAGAGAACAGCGTCCTTAACAGCCTTGGCTAAACGGAATTTGATAACTGTTTTGGCTGGGATCTTAATGGTTTCACCGGTTGCTGGGTTGCGTCCTTCTCTGGCCTTTCTCTTAGCCTTTACCAATTTACCGAAGCCAGGAACAATGCATTCTCCACTCTTCTTTACTTCCTTGTAAACCATTTCAGCCATGGCATCGAAGAAGGAAGAAACATCTTTCTTGCTCATACCGTTAGCTTCCGCAAGGGAGGCAATCATCTGGGATTTCGTGATCTTTGACATAGTTTTGTTGCATGGGGCTTATTTATAAGTCCTGTTTTCGGGCTTTATAATTAAGGCCATTTAAATTTATTAATGTTTACAAGTGTATTATAGCATATCTAAAAATATATGCCAATAAACACAGGGGAAAAGTTGCCAAACAAAAAAAGCCCCTGAATTTATCAAGGGCTTTTTCTATTTCTAGAAACTCCGTTTATTTAATGTTGTAGCTAATATTCATTTCCAATATCACCTCCCTGTTTCCGGACGGGATGTTAGCAGAGTAAGTTTCACCGCCAGCTCCCATACCGCCTTTACCGTAATCCATATAAACTGGGGTCGGGCTCATATAATTTTCATACCAGCCGGTTATTTCTTTAAGCTCCACGCCGGCGGCATCGGCTAAAACTTGGCCGCGTGCTTTAGCATCGGCGATTGCCTGCAACCTGGCTTCCTGTTTCAAATCATTCATATTTGAAGCATCAAAGCTTAAGCTATTAACTTGATTTATTCCGGCCTTAGATGCGGCACCGATAATACGACTTAGTTTTTCGGGATCCTTGTCATAGGCGACAACCTTTACAACAACTTGCTGATTAGCATTGTATCCGGAAACACTACTGATATTATCTTGATAATCATACTGCGGGTATAAAGAATAATTCTGAGTTTGAATATCCGCCTCGTCAACGCCAAGCGCCTTAACAGCGTTAACAATAGCGGTCATTTTGGCATTAAGCTGATTTAAGGCTTCTTCAGCGCTTGGCGCTTTATCAATCTGAACACCTAAATTCAAAATAGCGATATCCGGTTGATAAGCGACTCGACCTTGGCCGGTCACCGTTACCGAGCGATACTGCGAACTGACAAGTTTATCACGCAAAATTGAAACCGTTACAATACCGGCAATAGCCAAAATGCCAATAATTGCCAAGATGATTTTCCCGCAACGCTTGCCGCGTCCATGATGAAAGCCGTTTTCACCATAGCCGTAAGCAAAAGCCTCTTCATTACAGCATTCATCATCGCAGCAACCCTCTTCGCAAGAGCAGTTATCGCCGCAAGGGTGACCTTCACCACAAGCGCAGCAATCAACGTCCTTTTCTATTTCCTCATTCTTTGTGCCCTTTTTCTTCATATTTTTAAAAATTTATTTTATAAAACCTTTTAATTTTAAATAATACTTCTTTTTTGTTTCATCCAATCTTTCAATCGCATAGCGCAAGGCGACGCGAGGCATTTCCTTATGGTTTAAAT
>CAZREL010000034.1:0-3909 GCA_964599385.1 uncultured Gammaproteobacteria bacterium | reverse complement strand
TGAGCTTTCTTCGGCGCCTCATCAAGCAAGAAGTCGCCTAAAATTTTATAAACAGACAAATCAACCAAGTCCCAATTGTTAATGCGGGCGCTGTGTTCAAGATAAAAACCGACAATAGCGCGCTTTTCATCCCTATTTTCGGCTTTTTCATATTTGGCAACCAGTATCAAGAGCCCGGCCAAACGGACTTCATGAATCTTGCTCATTAATAAACGTTTAACTTCAACATTGGTAACATCAAAATATTTTTTAGCCAAACGTCTGACACTTGGCACATTAACGCCGATAAAAATATCGCCTTCGGCATACTGACCCTTGCCGGTTTTAAAAAACTTCTGCAAAACCGGGCGCTTATCTGCCTTCTTATTTTGTTTAACAGCTAAAAGCTCTAATTCCGCAATTAAATCAGCAGCTTTTTTTGACACAACTTTTTTAGTCTTCATATTTTTCAAGCGCTAATGAATTCTTATAAATCTTATTGCCGCGGCGGGCATAATAAATCATTTCATTTTTATCACTGCTGATAAAGGGGCTATAGAGCTGATCATAGAGCTCTTGCTCGTCTTCATTAAAAACAAATTTATCACCGGCCTCCACTCTCACCTTATAAACAAAATATTTTGAATCAGGAGTAAAAAAACGCGGCAATAACAACCAACTATAATCCCGGCCTTGCTTGCCATCAATAACAACAAAACGCTTGCCATCCAGTTCGGCACCATAGGCAAAATGCTGGCTATCAGGACTAAAAATCATAAAAGAAACTTCATCATAGTAAGGACTAACTGCGTCATTTAACATTACGGCATATTTCCCTTCTTCGTTTTTAACGGCGTAAGCAAATTTGGAACCATCAGGCGAATTAACAAAATTTAAATCAGATAAATTATCCTTGCCTTCGGGTAGTTCCATAAATTCTACCGAATCAACGATTGCATCACTTATCAAATCGCCGGAATCAGAGAATTTCATCCTATTTAAAGATTTTTCTATTTCCTTAGACTCTGTTTCCAGCCTATTTCCTTCCACCGATAAAGCACTTTGACTCTCCGCTTCATCATACAAAGCCAAACCGATCATAAAACGCAAAAAAAGACTTAAAAAAATAAGCAAAGCCAAAATTCCAGAAATAACTATTACCAAGCCGCTCCAAAAATTATTATCGGCTTTGAGAGTTGGTTTAACTGGTGATTTAGCTCGAGTTTTTCGAAGCGTTGTAGCCTCTTTTTTCATATTTAGATTATTTTAGTAATGATACTCTTTATTGTTTAAAATCGCCGCTGCGCGATACACTTGTTCAAGCGCAATTACCCTGGCCAGCTCATGGGGAAAAGTTAAAGGCGATAATGATATTTGCGGATAATTTTCATATAGCTCATCGGAAAATCCCAAAGCACCGCCGACAACTAAAATAACCGGAGTTTTCTTGGCCAGCCAAGAAGCAAATTCGGGAGACGATTTAAAAGACAAACCGCGTTCTGCCAACAAGTAAGCGGCTGCACCGCGCGCTTTCGCTTCCTCTTTTTTTAAAATCTCCAAGATCCTTTCACCCTCAAATTTTTTAGCCGCTTCCTTAGTATTTTCCGAAAAAGACGATGAACTGATTTCGATGACATCAAACTTTACAAAAGGCTTTAACCTTTTTAGGTATTCCGACGCCAAAGAGGCCAGATTGCCGTCCTTAATCTTGCCAATCGCCACCAATGTTATATCAAGCATTCCTTTATCATTAATGTTTATAAATTATAGCATATCCGCTTTTCGTTGACAAAATAGTCAAGCGGTGATATAAAATTTGGAATAGTTTTTTAAAAAATAAATAAAATAAATATAAACCAAAAAAATTATTTGCGATGGAAAATCTAAAGCTTGTTAATTGTTTCAAGAACCTCCTGATTGATTATATAAATCAAGGAGAAAGAGGTGAGGTTGCCAGTTTTAACGCCATCAAAAGTGGCTTAAACATTCTTATCAATGTTTCAGAAAAAAATGGCCCACCAGAAGAAATGAGTCTGATCTATGCGATAGTTCCGGAAATAATTTCCGTTGTCAACGAAAAATCGGAAGATTTTTCCAATGATATTCTCATGGTGCATGAGATACAGGAAAACTTCGAAAAATTTTTTAACGGCGAATTAAGCGATCCGGACCCGCTCAGTGATGACTTCCGCGATTTCATTAACTTCATCAAAGAAAAAAAGAGATACATGAAAGATGAAATCGAGCTGCGCAAAAACATGCAGAAAATAATGCATAATCAAAAAGAAAATTCTTAAAGTCCGATTAAGGACTACCCAAAACAAAAAACCCGACCTCTATTGGCCGGGCTTTTTTATTTCCAAAATTCTATTTTATTTTCTCTTCGCTTTGGCGCGATCATTTTCCGTTAATAACTGCTTGCGTAAACGGATGCTTTTCGGAGTGATTTCCAGATATTCATCATCATTCATGACGCCCATCGCTCTTTCCAAAGTCAACTCCATCGGCGGAGTCAAAATAATTGCTTCATCCGATCCGGAAGCGCGAACATTAGTCAGCTGTTTGCCTTTGATCGGATTAACTGCCAAATCATTACCCTTAGCAACGTTGCCGATAACCATGCCTTCATAGACTTCTGTGTTTGGAGCAATATATAAAACGCCGCGATCTTGTAAGTTCCATAATGAGAAAGCCAAAGCTTTACCGGTTGCCATAGAAATCATAGCGCCAAGACTGTTCTTTTCAATCGTACCAGCATGTTCTTTAAAGCCCAAGAAATGAGAACAAAGAATTCCTTCGCCTTTAGTATCAACAATAAATTCATTGCGATAACCGAGCAGTCCGCGAGTTGGAATTTCAAACAAAAGACGTGATTGGCCGTTATGATTTTTCATATCGGTCATGCGGCCCTTGCGTTTAGACATTTTTTCAATCACTGCACCAGTCATTGTTTCCGGGACATCAATGGTGACTTCTTCAAAAGGCTCGAGCTTAACGTCATTTTCCTCTTTAATAATTACCTGAGGCTGGGAAACCTGCAATTCATAATTTTCACGGCGCAGATTTTCCAAAAGAATGGCAATATGAAGTTCACCGCGGCCATAAACCTTGTAGAAGCTGGCATCAGAAAAATCGATGCGCAAGCCGACGTTTATCTCCAATTCTTTTTCCAAACGTTCTTTAATTTGACGGTTAGTGACAAACTTCCCTTCGCGTCCGGCAAAAGGAGAATTGTTAACCAAAAAATTCAAAGAAATTGTCGGCTCATCAATACGAATAGCCGGCAAAGCTTCTTGATCAGCCGATTCGGAAATCGTTTCACCGATATAGATATCAGGCAAACCGGCCACCATAACGATATCACCGGCTTTTGCTTCGGAAACTTCTTCACGAGATAAGCCTTTAAAAGTAAAAAGCTTGGTAATCTTACCGGAGCGGGTATTACCATTTAAATTTTCAATATAAACGGTTGAACCGGATTTAATAACGCCATCATAAATACGGCAAATCGCCAATCGCCCCAAAAAATTATCATAAGCCAAATTGAAAGGTTGAGCGGATAATTTCTTAACTTCAAGCTCGGGATTGGAGGCCGGTTTGACATGAGTTAAAACTAAATCCAAGAGCGGATCAAAATTATCGGACTCTGCGTTTAAATCTGTTTTGGCAAAACCTTGCTTAGCGGCGGCATAGACGACCGGAAAATCCAATTGTTCATCATTGGCTCCCAAATCCAAAAAGAGTTCGTAAACCATTTCGTTAACATCAGCCGGACGGGCGGCCGGTTTATCGATTTTATTAATAACGACAATCGGTTTAAGACCGAGCTCCAAAGATTTCTTTAAAACAAATTTAGTTTGTGGCATCGGCCCTTCTTGGGCATCAACCAAAAGCAGAACGCAATCAATGGAACGTAAAATACGCTCAACC
>CAZREL010000033.1:0-9024 GCA_964599385.1 uncultured Gammaproteobacteria bacterium | reverse complement strand
ATCGTTTTTATAATTAATATATATGATAATTATAACACAAAAACCACCCAAATGGATGGTTTTGTGATGATTTTAATAATGGCACGGGATGTAGGAATCGAACCCACGTCTACTCTTTTGGAGAGAGGTATGTTGCCACTACACTAATCCCGCAATATTGACTGCCTGTATTCTACTATCTAAATATAAATTTGACAAGTATAAATAAAAACCCCCGTTCTTCCTTTTCAAGAAGCCGGGGGCAATTTTTAAAGCCTAGTTTTCAAACTGCTGGCTGTTTTTCGTGCGTCACCTTAATAATATGAACGATTTCAACGTTCACGCGTTCAACCTCATCCTCTGCATCATAAGCCGACAAACAAATTCTCTTGTAATCATTGAATTTTATCATAGCGGCGCGCATAACTTTATTTCTTAAGGGATAATCGATTTTATCAATCAAAGTCCTTAAGGCTGCTATGTCCTCATTGCAATAAATAAAATGGTGCCAATAAATTTCCAACCATTCTTCAACGGTACAGCGATTACAGGCTTTATAAAATAATTCATGCATAATCTTCTGCCGGTTTTCAGGAAAAGAATCGAAAGCGAACAGCAAATCAACCGGTACTTTTAAATGTGAAATGATTTTAGTAAAACGAATAATTATCGCCTCCCTATACTCCATATCATCAATCAAGGCGGGCATCGGCGCCTCCAACATGGCTTCGGAAATTCTTTTAATTTCATTAGCCGCTATTCCCCTGACAATAGCAATACCGTCTTCCAGGCTCTTAATGGCAGAATGTTTTAAAGCCAGATAAGCAATAATAAGGCTAGTAAAAGCAACTAGAACAATAATCGCAATTTTTTCCATCTTTTTAGGCCTTAGATTAAACGGATAAAGATTTTAATCTCGATAACTCCTTTTTCAGCTCAGTCTTAAAGTCAGATTCAACAATATCACCAAGCTGGATAGTAATATAATTCTTCAGATGCTCTGCCGCATGAAAATAACATTTCCGAGAAAAATCACTGTCACCAATATCGACAATTGTTTTTTCAATTGCAGCCTTGGCCGGTTGTCCTTTTTCAATTACAGAATCAAACAGCAAAATTCCTCGACCTACAGTGCCTTTGCCTCTAAAAACCTCTAAAAAAGTTTTTTGCAACAAATCTTTTATCTCCCCTTCTAAAGTTCCGATAAACAAATAAATCACCAAAAATCCATTAGTGCCGTCAGAAACGTCAAGCGCAACTCGAAAATGATTTTTTATTTTCGCAAGGATAAATTCATCAATATCTTCATAAGAGCATTTTCTTAAAAGATTAAAAAATTTATCAGTCTTATTACACTCTTTTACAAGCTCATAACGCCGGCTGGCGCGCTTTAAGAATTCGTTCTCCTTAAGAACATATTTCATCTTTTGTCCTTGCATCCAATAACGTGGAAAAATCATCATGACAATGCCCCAAGAAATAATAAGTGCAAAACCCATTAGTAAAAAAGTTGTTTTTTCCATTTTTCTATGTTTTTTAAGTTATTAATGTTCAAAAACTATCAAATAAGGTTATCATTTTTTAGTAAAAAAGTCAAGTGAGCTTCTGGTTACAAAAAAGGCCTTGTCTTCTTTTTTGAAGCTAAGGCCTTATATGTCAGGCACGACTTCCTGGCTTACTCCTCACCATTCATTCCATCTTTTTTCAACTGCATCTCTTGGCCGCAACAGATTATCGGTGCGCCGCCGTCTTTCTTAAATTCCACTTCATTGCCGCAAACTGCGCAGAAGTATGTTTTTCCTACTCGACTGCTCATATATTTATTTTTTAAAGCGCTAAAAACGCATTAATTAATAAGTTTCAACAAAAACTTCGAAATGGGCTTGCGGATGAGAACAGGCCGGGCAAACTCCAGGCGCTTCTTCTCCTTCATGGATATAACCGCAATTATTGCACTTCCAAAGCTTAACTTCTTTCTTTTTAAACACTTCGCCGTTCTTGATATTTTCCAAAAGCTTTTTATATCTGGCTTCGTGTCTTTCTTCAACCTCGGCCACTTCCTTAAACAGGCGAGCGATTTCTGTGTGACCCTCCTCTAAAGCTTCCTTTTCCATGCGCGGATACATTTCCGTATGTTCATAATTTTCCCCGGCAATGGCAGCATCAAGATTTTCATTTATTTCTTCATGAATATAGCCTAATTGCTTAGCCCAAAGCTTAGCGTGCTCTTTTTCATTTCTGGCTGTTTCTTCAAAGATGTTGGCAATTTGAACATAACCGGCCTTACGGAAAATCGAAGCAAAATAATCATACTTATTTCTAGCCATCGATTCGCCGGCGAAAGCATCTTCCAAATTCTTTTTGGTTTTTGGTCCTAAATTCATATATGGAAAAATTAAATTTATTAACTAAAAAACTATTTTGATTTTCTTTTTTTCTTTTTAGAATTTTCACTATCTTCATTTAGCAAATCATGCGATTCATTTCTAAGAACCTGGCAATTTTCCCCCTCCAAGGCATCGCAGAATTCCAATTCGTAAATATGGAAAATTGTAACCATCAAAGCGATTATAAGCGGGCCAAGAATTACACCCCAAAAACCAAAAAGTGAAATACCGCCCAAGATTGAGAATAAAACAAAAATCGGATTAACTTCGGCATCATCTTTAATCATGTACGCCCTGATAATGTTATCAATAGTACCGATAATAAAGAATCCCCAGCTAAGAACGAATATTCCCTGCCAAATATCACCAGATAATAAATAAAATAAACCAATCGGCACATAGAAAATCATTGAACCGACATAAGGCAAAAGAGACAAGAGAGCAATCATAACGCCGGCCAAAAAGGCCGGAAAGCCAACAATGGCAAAGCCGATAGCACCAACGACACCCTGCGCAATTGAAGCGACAAAAGTTGATACAAAAATTGCATAGCTGACTTTGCGGAATTTTTTAAAAATTATTTTATCATGTTTATTCGACAATGGAGACAAGACCATTAAGCGTTTCAGCATTTTTTTACCGTCAACAAAAAAGAAGAACATCGTTAAGATTATCAAAGATAGAGAGACGATAAAACGAGTGGTTTCCTTAAAGACAATGGTGGCCCCATCTAAAAATACAGTGCTTAGCTTTTTGGATGTTTCTAAAATCACGCTTTGAAAAGCTTCGTTGCCAGAATTTATTTTATCAAGATTTAAATAGCGTAAAGGTCCGCTCTTAACGAAATCACTGGTTAGAACATCGCCAAAACTGTGACTTGCAAAAAAACTGGCCGTAGCGGTATAGGCCGTCAAAGATTTTTGTCCGGCATAAGAAATTAATTTGGCCGCCGGAATAATTATAACCATAACCAAAAGCAGACACATTAGGATTGCGGCCAAATTGCGTCTGCCTTTGAGAAAGATACTTAAACGATTGAAAGGGGTGTAAAAAACCGAAGCCAAAATGGCAGCGACCACAATTTCCGTTAAAAATGGCCTGAAAATCAAGTAGGCGACAAAAAGAATGGAAATTACCAGCAGAATCAGGAATGACTTAGTAAAATTTTTAGTCATACTGTGCGGGCCGCACCCCGGCGGCGTTTAAATTATTTAGTTTCTTTGTGAACAGTGTGAGTGTTGCAGTTCTTGCAATGCTTCTTCATTTCAAGACGTTCCTTCAAAACCTTCTTATTCTTATGAGAATGATGGGTGGTGGTCTTGCAAGAAGTGCATTCAAGCTTGATCATGTTGTCTTGGGACATATTCTTTTACTTCATTATTATTAAAGCTAATCTTAAAGATATAAGAAAAAGTGATAAAAGTCAATCTTTTGGCCTGTATAAGCCATTTCTGCCCTATTTTTGACAATTAAGGCAATAATGACTGCCCCTGCCGGCGACTTTTGATTTCTGTAAGGGTCGGCCACATTTCAAACAAAGATCCTTCCCACGACCATAAACTTGTAAAAATTGAGAAAAATTTCCTTTATTACCCTTAGAGTCGCGATAATCACTGAAAGTTGTGCCGCGCTTGTCAATCGCTTTTTTAATAATACTTTTAATAGCTTTTAACAATTTTTTGATCTCATCATCATTTAAAGAACCGGCCAAGCGTTGCGGCAATATCCCGGCGGCAAACAACGCTTCATCAACGTAAATATTTCCCAAACCGGCTAAGCGTTTTTGATCAAGCAAAAGAGCTTTTATTTTTAAAGTTTTACCTTTCAATATTTTCTGCAGATAAGAAAAATTTAAATTATCATCTAAAGGTTCGGGGCCATAGTTATCAACCAAAATTTTTTCCAATTCCTTCTTATCGACAATTTTTAAATATCCGAATTTACGCAAGTCGTTAAAAAATAATTTTCCGCCGCCAGAAAAAGAAAAAATCGCTCTAGTGTGCTTATTTGGCAAAGTACCGCCGATAGCGGCTAAAAAATCTTTTTCATTTTTCTTACTTAAACTATGGCCTCCGGCTAATTTTTCTTTGCCTTGCAGATAAATAAGCTGGCCAGTCATCTTTAAGTGAACAAGCAGAAAAACATCGGGCGCAAATTGTAAAATCAAGAGTTTCCCGCGCCTGGAAATATTTTGTAATTTTTTTCCAACCAAAACATTTTCAAAAAAAGCCGCTCCATTCTTGGCGGTCTTTTCAAATAATATTTCAGACGAAAGTAACTTGCGACCGACTAAGCTGCCTTCAAGATCGCGCCTGATTGTTTCCACTTCCGGCAACTCAGGCATATAATTTAAAATTTAGGACGAATGGATAATATGGCCACAATCAAAATGATTAAGGCGGTTATTTCCACGGCAAAAATTTTCAAGAGCCCGATTCCGATTTTATCCGGATTTATAAGAGGCATATATTTTTTAAATGTGGGCCGAGTAAGATTCGAACTTACGAAGGCGCAAGGCCAGCAGATTTACAGTCTGCCCCGGTTGACCGCTTCGGTATCGACCCAAAAAACTAATGCTTAAAGAATTAAGCAACTACAATATAATAAGAAAAATATTTCCGCTTGTCAAACCAGATAAAAAGCCTTAGGAAGCCGGAGTATTATTAACCGCCCCGGAATTAGTAAGAGCGGTAACAATAAATTTGGTCAAAGCATAAGCGCCAAAGATGACCGCCATACCGACCGAAGACCAAAGAATAATATCCTTCCCTTTCTTAACTTGAGCGTCTTTACCGCCAGAAGTCATCCAAAGCAAACCGCCATAAACAAACATAAGAAGAGCCAAGGAACCGACAACCCCCATTACACCGTTAATGGCACGGCCAATAAGGGATTGAACGCTAGTGGCACCCAAAGGATTATAAAGCTGGTTACCGTTTGGGGTTGGAGTATTATTAACCGGCGGAGGAGTAACTCCTCCAGTTTGAGCAATAACCGGAGCAACAAATAAAAATCCAAAAATCAAAATTAGAATTGATAAAGACAGAGCCTGTTTGGCTAAAAGATATTTTTTCATATGTCATAATTATAGCATAAGTCTAAAAAATAAAAAAAGAGGATAGCTTTTGGCTATCCCCATTATTTCATGTTCGCACATTTATTTTAGTGCACGATAATTTTAAACCTTTTTGGTTGAGATCCGCGATAAATGATTCGAAACCTTGGTTCCGGCTTATCTTGTAATCTTACATTCGGTCCGGCCTGAATTGGCAAAGTCTCACCGTCCGGTAAAATCTGATAATCATAAACCCCGTTTACCGGTTCAATCGTATAAGCTTTGCGTCCCGGCTTTGTTTTTATGACAATGTTATTACTAACACCTTTAACATCCACATACCACGACCCTTTATAAAGAGTCAGATTTTGCGTGTTGGCCATTTCAACTCCGGGCGAATCAGGAGACACGGAAGAGCTTGAAGCAGAACTTTGATTTTGAGAAGTATTGTAATTTCCACTAGCCCCTTCTTTTTGATAAGGCTTAAAAGTCCATTTACTTTCAAAGTCGCGAATCAATTTATCAGCTTCTTCAATTTTTCCCTGTTTCACCAAAACCTCAAATTGCTGCAACACCTTCTCCGACGCATCTTTATAATTCTGATCAAAGATGTCTTGCGCCCTAACCTTCGTTTCCGAAGGAGCGCCTTTAGAGAAAGTCTGATCGACAAAAGCCCAAACCGGGACTTTCTTTGATGCAGTGCGAGGCAAGGTTTTGTTGATAGCAGCATTGCCAAGGGCGATAAGAAGAAGAACCAACATGGCAATCGAAAGAGCCCTATAACTGGCTGGTTTCAATTGTATCTGACTGCGAGACCAGAAGAAAATCAGGAAGATAATAGCATACCAAATTGATATGCCAGTCAACCACCACATAGCAATTAAAGCGATTAACATCACCAAATTTTGCCATGATTTCTGCAAAAAGTTTTTTTTATTTTCCATTTCTGTAATTTCTTTTTTTGGAATTTTTTTAATTCCGATTAAAAACTCTTTTAATTACGCCGAGAACCAAGTCCCCGATTAAATCAAGCGATAAGAAACTCCAGAAACTATTTCCGAAACCTTTCTTATCCTTTTTCCCGTCCCGATTTAAATCATCGGGATGAGGTGCTGTTGATGAAGCAACCGGTCCGAACTGAACTTCGCCGGAAGATGCATCACGCGCCAGGCCAATTGAAGCGGCCGAGGCTACAAGCTGTTCAAAGAAAGGATCACCAACCTTGACGATATTTCTATCGACAAGTTTAACCTTTATATCCTCGATTGCCTCCGCAATTTCCTCGCGAGCGGCGATCGGAAAATAAATAATTAAAGCGATAGTTAATATAACGGCCCAAATCCAGATCTTTTTCTTGGCGATAAGACCGAAGAAAATAAAATCAGCAGAATCGTCGGTCGGCGCGATTGCTCGGCCGTAACGCTCAGCGGTTTCGTTGTAATAACGTTCGGCGGCGCTAAGGCCGTCTTTTCCGTTAAACAATTTTTCGCCAGCCACAGGCATTCCCGGTCCAAAGCGGAAAGCCAAGAACCAAAGAACGAGCACCAGACAAAAGAGTAAAAATGCTCTGCCGTTATTTACACCCAACCACCAGCCGCTACTAAAAGCGCGAGGCTGAGTCGAGGTAACACGGCGACGTAAAACCATCTTCGCTTCCTTCTCAATTCCGGAAGTGGTGAAGACAATATCGTCTTCGTCACCCTCACAGAGATTGATCGTATTGGAGAATGAAGCTTCCCCAATAGCATCGGTTGTGACATGGTAATTATCGCCACGCCACCAAACTGCGATGATTTGATTTTCAATTCCTTCCCCGCCATGTTTTAATAGACGTAGTTTGAAATTAACCTGGCCATTGTCGTTTTGGTACTTCATCGCTATTAACGATTCGGCACCGTTTTTAGTTGTCGGCGTTTTTTTCTTAGCCGGTATCAAAACCGGAAAAGAAAATGTTTCAGGCCGACCATCCAGACTAACTCGCAACATTTTTTGTTGCTCTCTGTCAGTTAAAGGAATTTCTACCTGCAAGGTACCAATTCCATTGGTACCGACAGTTCCGGCGCCATTTGGCTGAGCAACGCGCGAGACACCGTCCATTAGGACGATTTTTTGTCCGCTTAAAGGATTTGATCCGTTAAAAACGGATACCTCGAAAGTTATTTGCACCCTATCTCCCAAATCTTGAGAGGCTGGAGTAACTTCAATGGAAACTTTCGGGCTTGGCCCGTTGTTGTTCCTGTTTGCATTAGAATTGTTCTGTGCCATTTTTATCGATTTTTTTGTTTATATTCAATTGTTAAAGAACCCTTAAATATAGCATATTTATAGAAAAATGTCAATGATAACTTGACTTTTCCCAAAAAATAGGGTAAAATAAGCTTATAATAACAAAAATTATGAAAGAAACAATGAACATGACTGCTAACAATCAGGAAGCGGTTAAAGTCGACTCTCAGGTAAGTAAGGATTTAGCCGAACAAGCTGTTAAAAACCAAGTAGTCGAGAATTTAGACGGGCAAGAAAATGAAATTGAAAAAAAACCGGTTAGTGTAAGCGAATTAAAAGCCAACATGGAAACTTATCGCGCCAATATTAAAAAGGGTGAAACAAAAAATGAGCGCGGCCAATACGATGAAGCTCTGGTGTTAGAAAATGAAGCTAAATTAAAAGAAACAGAAAATGAAATTCAACGAATAGAGGAAGAAGAAAGAAAAGCTCAAAAAATCAGCGAACTGCAAAAAGAAATCGCCGGTTATAGAGATCTCATTTCTGAAGCGGAGAAAAAAAACAACGAAACGGACGTTTTAGAAAATGAAAACAAGCTCAGAACCGTTGAACAGCAAATATTAAACATCAAAAAATACGGACTCGAACCTAAAGTGGAAAGCTATAATAACGACGAGCCGGTTTTCGTAGAGGCCGACCCGAATCTGCCAATCGAAAAACGTTTAAGTGAAACTGCTGATGGTTTAGAGGAATGGCAAATTCAACAAACAGATCGCCCGGGGGTATTTAAAATCAACCGCGGTTTCGGCTGGGGAGAGATTAGCAAGGCAAAACTTGAAGAAATGATGAAGGAAGCGCCAGTCCACCAAGAAGTGGAAAAAGAAATTTCCAAGATAAGAGAAGAATTAGCAACAGAAAATTCTACCGATAACGATTTATTTAACAGAGCAAAAGAAATTATTTTGCAAGAAAAGAAAGCCTCAGCTTCCCTTTTGCAAGAACAACTGGGAATTGATTATCTACAAGCCGGCGAGTTAATCGATAAAATGGAAAAAGATGGGGTTATCGGCTCATATAATGGAAATAAAACGCGTGAAATATTAATAAACACCGAGACGGCCGATAATAATAAAAATTGGATATCAGACCACTTCAAAAATTTCGAAGATGACGCAGAAAAAACGCCGGAGCCAGTGGAAACCGCCAAAAAAGAAAGTAAGCCACTCTGGAAAAAAATGGCTGATTTTTGGACTAGCGACAAAGGCAAAAATCTTTGGTCCTGGAAAAAGAAAAAATAAAGTCAACAAAACAAAAAACAGAGACTAAATTAGTCTCTGTTTTTTATTTCTGAGCCGTTGACCGGGATTGAACCGGTGA
>CAZREL010000032.1:0-9182 GCA_964599385.1 uncultured Gammaproteobacteria bacterium | reverse complement strand
TTATTATGCGACCTTGCCAAGGTCGAGAGACGGGTTCGATTCCCGTTACCCGCTCCAATACAAAAAAGAACAGGTTTATCCTGTTCTTTTTTGTATTGGAAAGAGAAGCTCGGGAATCGAACAAGTTGGAAATGAGTCAAATCTGAGCCGCTATGTGAAGCGGCGAAGATGTAGACGAATGTCGGGCAAAGCTCCAATAGGAGCTTTGAACGCCAACTCAGGACAAGTGAGCAATGCGGAAGCATTGCGAGCGCGATAATTCCCGTTACCCGCTCCAATACAAAAAAGACTCCGAAAGGAGTCTTTTTTAATTGGATTCGAGATGGTGGGAATTTGCTAAAAAACATTATTTGTATTAAATTTTTATCATGAACTTTAAAAATTATTAATATGGAAAATATAAATAAAACACAGCATCCAAAAAGTGTTATTGATTATAGCGGATCCTTAGAAGATTTGGCTAAAGCGGTCGGTAATATGACCTATGATCAAACAGCGGTTTTTCTGCAATTTCTTGCCGATGATATGAGTAATCAGGCTAAAGCCGATATTGGTAGAGGTAGAAAAAAACTTGCTTCGAGACTGTTAAATGTTTCCGGTCTTTTAGTTGAAGCAAAAGAGCAAATGAATAAAGCTTGGAAAATATGCGAACCTTTTATGTAGATTTAAATTAAACCATCTTTTTTAAAGGTGGTTTTTATTTTACTCACCCCTCAAAACTACGCTACAATTATAGATATGAAAAAAACTCGCCTAATTTTAATTAGCCTTTTAAGCGTTTTCTGCGCGGCAATTATTTTTGCCACAACTTCTTTCTTTTTTAATAACCAAAATCTACCAACCAAAAAAAATCCAGCGCCGTTAGTGCAATTAGAAAAAGAAAAAATCGCCCAACCTAAGGAAATAAAAAAAGAACGCGCTTTTGTCTCTCCCTATGAATCAGTTAATTGGGAAACCGTAAAAATGTACAACGCCAACTTTCATACCCACACAAATTTAAGCGACGGACTCCATAGTCCTAATGATGTTGTAGCCGCTTATATAAAAAATGATTATCAGATTTTGGCTATTACTGATCACGACAATTCAAATGATCATAAAACAACTTGGCCTTGGTTTGAAGTCGGAGTTAAAAAAGAAAATTCCGATAAAATTTTGGCGGTAGAGGGTAATGAAATTAGTGAGGTTGATAATATTATCAGTTTGTTTAATGACTATGGTGGCGGAGCAGAGTCTGAGGCGGAGGCGATTCAAGAAATAAAAAACCGCAATGGCCTGGCTATTATGGCTCATCCCGGCCGTTACACCAAATCTTTGTCTTTTTATGACGATCTTTATAAAAATAATTCCAACCTTATTGGTTTGGAAGTTTTTAATCAAAATGACCGCTATCCGAGTGACCGTAATTTGTGGGATAAAATATTAGATCAAAGCTTTCCGGAGAAAAATATTTTTGGTTTTGCTAATGATGATATGCATAGCATAGAAAGTCATCTCGGGTTTAATCGCAATATTTTTCCGCTTGAAGAGTTAAATTTAAAAAATTTGCGCGCTGCAATTGAGTCCGGCGCTTTCTTTTTTTGGTTTACCGCTTCCTCCGGCATTGGGCCTGATTTTAATATTGAGTCCGTATCTAATACCGGAGAAACAATTTCTTTGAGTATTAGTGGAGATTATAATAATATTAAATGGTTAATCTTTAACCCAAAAAATCAGCAAACAGAAATTTTATCTTCCGACTTGTCTCTAAGTATCGATAGCCTGCCCGGAGGGACTAAATTTGTCAGATTTATGATTGAGGGTAAAGCTGGTAATTTATACAGTCAACCTTTTAAGGTTGTGGATAAATTTAATTGATTAATTTTTAAATAGGCGTTATAAATTAGGGTTAAAAAAGAACATTAACAAATAAAAAAGTATAAATAATGAGCAGAACATTGGAAAAAGAGCGTTTTGTTGAGGAATTAGCAGGACGACTCGGAATACCTTATTATCAGGTAAATTACTTTTTCATTAATCAAAAAGATGAACGAAGCTTTGAGGAAGCAATTAAATGTTATCACGAGGCCGATAAAAACAGTTGCGGAAAATTTATCAGTCTTATGAGGGCTACGGAGGTCTGTGAGACGTATCAAGAAATTCGCCAGTTAATAGATCTTGGATCTTCCCGTGCCTATATGTCAGAACTTAAGGGCTTTAATTCGCGATTTCGATCCGATTTTGGAAAAGTTCCAGAAACTGTTATTATTCAATCTTCGATTTTAGATAAAATGGTTCAAATATTTTTAGAAACCAACGGAGAGTTTCATGAGCTTGATGACGAATTCAGATCAAATGATTATCTTGTACCAAAAAGAAGAGAGATGATAAAAATCTTACTAGCTTCAGATGGATATCTTAAATCACAAGATGGGATTTTAGGAACAATCTGGAATTCCATTGGTACCCAGGACTCAGACATGAACGAGGAAATTTTTCACGCCTGGTTGAATAGCTGTAAAAAAGCCAAAGATTTTGATCAATTAGAAGAGTATATCACTTCTCTTAAAAATAAAAAAAAATTCAATAAGCCTTCGGGGTTTGTGAATATTTTAAAAGAGAAAAAAAACAAAATTTTTAAAAATAGGTTTTATTCCTCTAATAATCATTTTGGTGAAGCAAAGGCAACTTTAGACTTTATTAAACCAGGTGATGACAATTATGTGACGGCGCTTTGTTATTGTCTTATGTTTTTTAAGAATGTTGATGATTTGCGTGATAATTATTTTGAAATACCACCAGCGTATTGGCTTGAATCTTTGACTTTTCTTGGTAATATTTGGAAAAATAAGTAAAAAGATTTAACTAGGGAATCTAAATGGTTCCCTTTTTTATTTTTTAAAAAAAATTAATCATTCTCTTAAAACTATTGACATTTACCATTTTTTCCCTTATACTTAACTCACAAATAAATACCGCCTTTTAGAAAATCTCCGCTTAGGCGGCCGGAGAGCTCCGCTGCGACGGGGTTAAGCTCGGTTTTTTTATTATAAAAACAGAGTTGTAATAATATGGAAGATAAAAACATTGATTTGGAGGAAGTTGATTTCGCCAAAATCTTAGAAAAAGATAGTATTAAGATCCCTCAGGTCGGCGATGTTATTAAAGGCACAGTCGTTTCTGCTTCAAAATCCGAAGTTAAATTGGATATTGATGGTGTTTTAATGGGTATCGTTCGTGGTCCGGAGCTTTATAATGAAGTTGAAGAATTTTCCAGCTTAAAGCCCGGTGACGAAATTGAAGCGGCCGTTGTTGATGCGGAAAATGAAAATGGCGAATTGGAATTGTCATTCCGCGCTGTTGGTCAAGAAAAAGCCTGGAAGAAGTTACGCCAAGCTCTTAACGACAAGACAACCGTTAAGGTTAAGATTGTTGATGCCAATAAGGGCGGTCTTTTGAGCCGTTATTGCCAGATTGACGGTTTCTTGCCGGTCTCACAACTTGCTCCGGAAAACTATCCAAGAATTTCCGGCGGCGATAAGAGCAAAATTTTGGAAAAATTAAAATCTTTTGTTGGCACCGAGTTTGAAGTAATGGTTATTACTTTAAATGAAGAAGAGAACAAGGTTATCTTCAGTGAAAAAGATGTTTGGAACAGACGCCAGAAACCGGCTCTTGATAAATATAGCGTTGGTATGGAAGTTGATGGTCGCATTACCGCTATCACCAATTTCGGCGTATTCGTTTCCTTTGGTGAAAATATCGAAGGCTTGATTCATATCTCCGAGCTCGCTTGGCAGAGAATTGATTCTCCAAGTGAGATGTATAAAGTTGGCGATTCTGTAAAAGCGGAAATTATTTCAATCGATGGCGCTAAAGTATTTTTAAGCGCCAAGAGACTGATGAAAGATCCATGGTTAGAAGCCAGCGCCAAGTATCAAATCGGACAAATTGTTCCCGGAACAATTTTGAAAGTTAATCCTTTCGGCTTGTTTGTTAAACTTGATGAAGAAATCCACGGTTTAGCCCATATCAGCCAGTTGAATATTGATCCTAAGGATAAAATCAGCGATTTGTATAAATCTGATGAAATCAGAGACTTTGAAATCGTTAGCATTTCTCCTTCCGAACATCGTTTGGGTTTAAAATTAGCTAATGGCAAGAAGGCCGCTAAAAGCAAGGAAGCTAAGGAAGAAACAGTAGAAACAGAAAGTGCTGCCGAATAATTGAAATTGTTTTGCATTTCGGAAACGCCCTGTTTTTACAGGGCGTTTTTGTTCCCTTGAGCATTGTTTAGTTTGCTAAGATATTCTTTACGTCATATAATAAAAGTATAAGTATAAGAATAAAAACATGAAAAATCTATTGAGAAATTTTTTAATAATAGTCATTTCTTTTTTAATTATTGCCGGCTTATTTAGCGCTTTTGCCGATAATAAAAAAGAAGTGAAAAATGTCGGACTTGATGCGCTTGTTGGCCGTTTAGAAAATTCCGAGGTTTCGGAAATAACCGTTAAAGGCGATAAGATTGAAATGCTTTTAAAGGACGGCTCAAGAGAAGCCGTTAAAAAAGAGACCAATGATTCCTTTGCTTCTTTAATGGGGGATCTCGGGGTTGATGCTTCTAAAATAAAAGATGTCAAAACCAATATTGTTGAGGAGGATGGCTGGGCTTTTTGGGCTTCGTCTTTATTACCGTTTATATTGCCGGTTCTTTTGATTACTTTTTTATTTTTCTTCATGATGCGCGGCCTGCAGGGCGCTAACTCTAAGGCAATGAATTTTGGCCAGTCAGCCGCTAAAAGTTTTAAAGCTGATGGGAAAACCAAGCCAACCTTTAAAGATGTTGCCGGCGCTAAAGAAGCCAAAGAAGAGTTAAAGGAAATTGTCGAGTTTTTAAAGTTCCCAAAAAAGTTCCATGATTTGGGAGCAAAAATACCGCGCGGCGTCCTTTTGCTTGGCGCTCCCGGTACCGGTAAAACTTTATTGGCTCGCTCAGTAGCCGGTGAAGCCGATGTTCCATTTTTTCATATGTCCGGTTCGGAATTTGTTGAGATGTTTGTCGGTGTCGGCGCTTCGCGTGTCAGATCGCTCTTTGAAAAAGCTAAAAAAGAATCGCCGTGCATTATCTTTATCGATGAAATCGATGCCGTCGGCCGTCGTCGCGGGACAGGTTTGGGCGGAAGCCATGATGAAAGAGAACAAACTTTAAATCAGATATTAGTTGAAATGGATGGTTTTGAGCCAACTCACAATGTTATTGTTATTGCCGCCACTAATCGTCCCGATGTGCTTGACCCGGCTCTTTTGCGTCCGGGAAGATTTGACAGAAGAGTTTTAATAGATTTGCCGGACTTAAAAGACAGAGAAGCAATCTTAAATGTTCATAGTGCTAATAAGCCTTTGGCCAAAGATATAAATTTAAAAATGATTGCTGAAAGGACAGCCGGATTTTCCGGGGCCGATTTGGCAAACATCTTGAATGAAGCGGCAATTTTGGCGGCCAGAAATTCCAAGAAAGAGATTGTTAATGAAGATTTGTTTGAAGCGATTGAAAAGGTTATGATTGGCCCGGAAAGACGCAGCCGCGTTATTACCGATAAAGAAAAAAAGATTACCGCTTATCACGAAGCCGGACATGCCGTTGTGTCGCACTTTATTCCCGATGCCGATCCGGTTCATAAAGTTTCGATTATTGCTCGCGGTTCAGCCGGTGGCTATACTTTAAAAGTTCCCTCTGAGGATAGACATATGCACTCTAAATCGGAATTTATTTCCGAAATTGCCGTTCTGTTGGCCGGTCATGTTGTTGAGAAAGAAATTTTTGGCGAAGTCACAACCGGGGCAACTTCCGATTTGCGTCGCGCCACTTCTTTGGCCAGAAGTTTAGTGACCGATTATGGCATGAGTGATAATCTTGGTCCTCGCACTTATGGAGCTAAAGAGGAAATGATTTTCTTAGGGCGGGAAATTCATGAACAAAGAGATTACAGCGAAAAGATTGCGGAAGAAATCGACAAAGAAATTGCCGGCTTAATTAAGCAAGGACAAGAAAAGGCTCAGGCCATCGTTGCGGCCAAAAAAGCCGAACTTGATAAGATTGCCGACGCTTTATTGGCTAAGGAGACGATTGAAAAAGACGAGTTTGAGCGCATCGTTGGACCAAAGCCGAAGGCCTCCGTCATTGACTAAAAGTTTGATTACGTTATACTGAAAACATAAATAAAAAATAGAAAAATATGGCAAATCCAAAGAAACAAAAGACCCATAGTTCGACTCATGCTGGTCGCGCTCACTTGGCTCTTAAAAAGAAAACCTTGGGCGTCTGCCCAAAATGCGGCAAGGCTGTTAAGCCTCATACCGCTTGTGCTGCTTGCGGATCTTATAAGGGTCGCGAAGTGGTAAAGGTTGCTCTTAAATCAGTTAAGAAAAAATAAGGCTTATGTCTAACCGTCATCTATCGCGAACCATCGCTTTGCAAACTCTTTTTGCTTGGGATTTTAATGGTAAAAAAGACGGTGATATTGAGCATTTAATTATTGATAATTTTTCCAATTTCGCTCCTAATTTTGATGACGGCGGTTTTGTCCGTGACCTGGTTTTTGGTGTTAAGGAAAAAATTGAAGAAATAGATCCTTACATCGTTAAACATGCTACCGAATGGCCGCTTGATCAAATTACTGCCGTTGATAGGAATATTTTGCGTCTTGGTATCTATGAACTCCTTTATACCGCTACTCCGCCGCGAGTTGTTATCAATGAAGCGATTGAGGTTGCCAAAAGTTTCGGCGGCGATGCTTCCGGAAAATTTGTAAATGGCGTTCTCGGATCGATATATAGCGAGAAGCCGGAGGTTCAAGCCAGGGATAATAAAGAAGAGATTGAAAAAATGGCGGCTGAAAAAGCTGTTACGGAAACGCCTTAAAAGGCGTTTCTTATTTTAAGAAGATATGAAAGATTTAAAAGCTTTCCAAAAAAAATTGAAGGTAGAGTTTAAGGATGAATCGCTTTTGAAACAAGCCCTGGTCCACCGTTCTTATTTGAATGAACATCCTGATTTTGCCGTCGGGCATAATGAAAGACTGGAATTTTTAGGTGACGCTGTTTTAGAAATTGTCATTACGGAATTTTTATATTTAAAGTTTGCCGAAACTCCCGAAGGTGATTTAACTAATTGGCGCGCCTCTCTGGTTAATGCCAAAATGCTTTATGAAATAGCGCCTTCTCTTGATGTTGATGATTATCTTTACCTTTCCAAGGGGGAGGCTCGCGATAAGAATAAAAAATCGCGCCAATTTATTTTGGCTAATGCCATGGAAGCGATTATTGGCGCTATTTATCTTGATCAGGGTATGGAAGCAGCCAAGAAATTTATATTGGATAATATTGCTTGTAAGCTTGATGAAGTTTTAGCTAATCAGATTTTTCTCGATCCAAAATCGCATTTTCAGGAAAAAGCCCAAGAGCATAAAGGCGTAACTCCTCATTATGAAATTTTAGATGAACAGGGCCCCGATCATGCCAAGATTTTTACAGTCGGCTTATATTTGGGAGAAGAACTGGTTTCAACCGGGACAGGATCTTCTAAGCAAGAGGCGCAAGTCGATGCCGCTGCTGCCGGTATTAAGAAAATGAATTGGCTCTAAAAATATTTTATGAATACTAAAGATTTATTTAAATTAGCCGGAGACTCCAAGGCTTCGGATATTCATCTTCTTTTCGGTCTCGAGCCTTTTTTTCGTATTGATGGGCAGCTTATTAAAGCTTCTCAATTTTCTAAAGATTATAATGCTAAACTTGGCAGAGTTGAACTCGAGTCTTTTGCTAAAGAAATGCTTAATCGCAATGAGTGGTCGGACTTTTTGGAAAAGAAAGATTTTGATATGGCCTATGAAGCGGGAGATTATCGTTTTAGAGTTAATTTTGCCTTTGAAAAAGGGAATATAACTATTGTTGCCCGTGTTATAGAAGATAAAAAACCAAGTCTGGAAGAAATCGGCATGCCCGAAGTCATTAGCCGCTTATTGGAATTACCGCAGGGTTTTATTTTGGTTACTGGTCCAACCGGTTGCGGTAAATCAACAACCTTAGCCGCTATGATCGAGTATATTAACAAGACTCGCGGCGTTAATATCATTACTTTGGAGGACCCGACCGAATACGTGTTTACACCCGATAAAAGCATTATTGCCCAGCGCCAGCTCGGCACTGATATGGTTACTTTTGCCGCCGGTTTAAAACATATTTTAAGACAAGACCCCAATGTTATTATGGTTGGCGAGATGCGTGATTTAGAAACTATTGCAACGGCTGTTACTCTTGCCGAAACCGGACACTTGGTTTTGGCTACTCTCCACACATACAGCGCCGCTCAAACTATCGATCGTATTATTGATATATTTCCACCTCATCAGCAGGGACAAATTAAGTCTCAATTATCCAGCGTTTTAACCGCTGTAATTTCCCAGCGTTTGCTGCCAAGAATTAGTGGGGGCAGAATTGCTGCCAGAGAAATCCTTTTGAATAATCCGGCGGTTGCCAATATGATTCGTGAGGGTAAGATTGCTCAGATTAAGAGCACAATTGAAACGAATTCAGCTATTGGCATGATAACGATGGATAGACATATTAAACAACTTTATAAGGCGGGAGAAATTAGCAAGGAATCAGCCTTAGCCCATATGGAGGATACCAGCTTGCTTGATAAATAAATTATATAGTTTTAAGACATCCTAAAGCTTTAAAAATTGGCCGTTTTTCGGCCTTTTTTGAACTCTTGACATTATTTTCAAAACCGCTATAATACTTACAGTTTTGAAAGGGGTTAGAAAAATCCAAAACAATATGTTAAAAAAGTTTTTTAGCTGTGTTAAAAAGCGATTCTAGATAATCAGCGATTTTGCGATTACTTAGAACCGCCAAAAGCGGTTTTTTTGTGCCCTGTGTCCATTAACAACTGAAATGTTAGAAAGTAAAGACATCAAATAGAAAAAATATATATCGATATCTTATCTTCTCAAATTTCCGATTTTTTCGTCCGGAAATGAGGAGGCTGTAATAAGATATCAAACACGTTTCCGTAGCTTTAAAAATGGAAGCGTGAGAAAATCACAGTAAGAGTGTATGGCGGATGCCTTGATATAAGAAGACGATGAAGGACGTAGCAGCCTGCGATAAGCTGCGGTGAGGTGGCAAGCAACCTT
>CAZREL010000031.1:0-9700 GCA_964599385.1 uncultured Gammaproteobacteria bacterium | reverse complement strand
TGCAGGCTAATTCGGTGAAAAAAGAAGAGAGGGCTCTGATTGTTTCTTTGCTTAAATCTTTTAGTTTTGAGATTTCGGCTATCGGTGGTTTTTTGGAAGCCATGACAACCGGCGGCGGGCTTGATTTAAAAGAAATTGATCCCAAAACAATGCGTTCAAAAATATACAGCAATCTATATTTTGCCGGTGAAATAATCGATTTAAGCGGTCCAACCGGGGGCTATAATCTGCAGCTTTGTTGGAGCACCGGCTATGTTGCGGGAGAGGCAGCAGTTGAATCTATTGACAACCCCGCTATTTCGTGATAAGCTCTTAGTCTAACAGAATAGATTCGAACTTCAAGCATTTTAGAGATAAGTGACCTTTGAGAGATCGAGTCACTTATTTTTTTATTATGACAGGAAAGAAAAATGCTTTCGCTCTTTTGGGCATCAAAGAATCAGTACTTAAAGTTTTATCCGATCTCGGCTTGGACACGCCAACCCCGATTCAGGAAAAAGCTATTCCGCCGGCTTTAGCCGGCCAGGACATTGTCGGCATCGCTCAAACCGGTACCGGCAAAACCTATGCTTTCGGCATTCCGATGCTTGAAAGATTATCCGTCTTAAAAGGCCGCGGCCTTATTATCGTTCCAACCAGAGAACTTGCCCAGCAAGTTTCCGACAGCATCACTAAAATCGGTGCGCCTTTTGGTTTAAGAAGTGCCGTTTTAATCGGCGGCGAAGTTATCCAAAAACAACTTTTTCTTTTGAGAAAGAATCCTCATATTGTTATCGCCACTCCCGGCAGATTATTGGATCATTTAAAGCGCCGTACTTTTAAGCTTGATGACGTTAAAATGATCGTGCTTGATGAAGCGGATATGATGTTTGATTTGGGTTTTGCGCCGCAAATGGAAGAAGTTCTTAAAATGGCTCCAAGCGACAGACAAACTTTGCTCTTTTCGGCCACCATGCCGGCTGCTATCGCTAAGTTAGCCGCTAAATATCTGAAGTTGCCAATCAGCATTGAAGTTGCTCCGCAAGGCACAACGGCGGAAACAGTCGATCAGGAAGTTATTATCGTTAAGTCATCCGATCGTTTTGCCTGCTTGCAAGATATTATCAAAAAACACAGAGGTTCCATCTTGGTTTTTGTCAGGACTAAATATGGCGTGAAGGAAGTTGCCAAAAGATTGGCCGCTCTTTCTCATTCGGCCGATGAAATACACTCCAACCTTTCCCAGAATCGTCGTCGTACGACTTTAGAGGCTTTTAGAAGCGGCAAGACAAGAATTCTTGTTGCAACCGATGTGGCCGCTCGCGGTCTGGATATTAAAGGAATCGAATTGGTCGTTAATTATAATTTGCCGGATGCTCATGCTGACTATGTTCATCGTATCGGACGAACCGGTCGTGCCGGGGTTAACGGCAAGGCCATATCTTTTGCCACTCCGGATCAATTAAGAGATATTGCGGCGATTGAAAAGCTTATTAACAAAAAACTATCGATTAGAAAGAACACTTATTTTTTAAATGCTGAATTAGGAGCCATGGCCGAAGCCGATAAAGGCAATCATTCCGATTACGCCAGAAGGCCGAGACAATCCAGAAATTCTTTGGCAAAGCCTAACTCCAATTCAAAACCGAATTCCAATTCCAAGCCAAATAGCCGCGGTAAACACCGCGGACACAATGCGCGCGGCAAAAAATTCCGCAGCAATGGCTTTGCTAAGAGAAAATAAAAAATGATATAATAAAGCATATTAAATATATGCTTTATAACAACCTCGATTACATCAAAGAATTCCGCAAGACGGAATACCCGATTGATGATTTAATTCTCAAGCGTTGGTCGCCGCGCGCTTTTAGCGGCGAGAATGTTTCCAGGGAAGAAATTATGCCTCTCTTTGAGGCGGCAAAATGGGCGCCATCGGCTAACAATATTCAGCCGTGGCGTTTTTTGTTTGCGATAAAGGGAACAGAAAATTGGGAAATATTTTTTAATTTGCTAAGTGAACCGAATCGGCTTTGGGCGGAAAAATCTTCCGTGCTTATTGCCGTTTTGTCGCAGCTTGCTCCAGATAATGACGGTCGGATCAATCAAACGGCAGTTTTTGATAGCGGTGCCGCTTGGCAGAACATGGCTTTGCAAGGCAGCGCTATGGGCTTAGCTCTTCATCCCATGTCGGGTTTTGACCATGCGGCGGCGAGCAAATTATTGAAACTGCCTAATAATTATTCTATCAATTTAATGGTCGCAGTTGGACGTCCGGGGGATAAAAGCGTTTTGCTTGATGCTTTTGCGGAAAGAGAATTTCCATCCGATAGAAAGTTTTTATCGGAAATTGTTCAAGAGGGAGGTTTTAATTTTTTATATAACAATATGAAATTAGAATGGCAAGACATGTACTCGGTCAATGTTAAAGAAATTGACGAGCAGCATAAGACAATTTTTGAAATTATTAATAAGCTCTTCGGCTTAAATCCCGGTGATAAAGAATCATTGATTAGGATTATTGAAGAAATGCAGGAATATTCAAAATATCATTTCGGCGTTGAAGAAAAATATTTTCAAGAATTTTCTTATCCCGATAAAGAGCCGCACGAAGAAATGCATCGTGCTTATATTGCTAAAGTCCAAGAGTTTAAAGAAAGCGGAGCTGATTTTAATGAAGTCAGGGACTTCTTGATAAAATGGTGGACTGGCCATATCCAGGGCGCCGATCATCAATATACCAATTATTTTAACCAGCACGGTCTTTTTTAGGCTTATATTAAACTTAAAATTGGTAGTTTCTGTCAGATATTGACATATTTGCCATATTATTATATAATTATAGGTCCGAAATCTAGAGTTCGGACCTATTTAGTAAATTAACAATTTAAAAAGTTTATCGATGAACACTAACAAGTTTTTTAAAGAAAACAGCACTCTGCTGATCGTAATCGCAGTTGTGTTGCTAATCGTCGTATTTTTCTGGTGGAATGGAAAAGGCGATGTCACGCAAGCCAGTGCCAACATTAATCAAGGTTTCGTTGAAGCCCCGGTTACAACACCAGAAATTACACCCGCCCCGGTACCAACCACACCGGTCGCACCGACTGCCCCAGCGCCAGCCGTTGGCAATATAGAATGGTGTGCACAAATCAACGGTCTTCAGGGTGGCCATTTGCCTCACTTGCTGAATTTGGGAACAAATACAGCTCAGGGCGGTCAAAATTGGTTTAGTTTAAAAACTGCGACCGGCGCCGAAGATTGGGGTATTTTAAGTGATGGCACTTATTTTATTAAAAAACCCATTGTTGATAAGGCTGCGGCTCAATTAGGAGTTCAGATTATTAGCTTCCAGGTTAAGACCGGCGAAAACAATTGGTCCGCGCCTAAACCTGGTGTTCTTGGCACGGTTGCTGGACAACCTGCCTGGGTCTTTAAATAGACCAGAAAAAGTTTGAGACCTAAGCGTCGAAACAGAAAAAACAACCCTTTGCCTTAAAAAAGCGAAGGGTTTTTTATTTACTCAGTTTCTAAAATATAGTTTTAAATTATTGGGCGATAAAATAAATATTGCTGGCGAAGAAAATAAAATATATAAGAAGCAGAATAAAGCCTTCCAATCTGGAAAGACTTTTTTTGGTATAAGAAAAAATAACAAACAAAATCATGATAAGTGAAACTGAAGCGGCTAAAATTAAATAAGCTGTATCCATTTTAAAAGAGATTGGTTTAAGAATTGCTAAAATTCCCATGACCAAAATATTTGTGAAAGCTGAGCTTAGGAGATAGCTTAAAGAAAGTTCTGAAGCTTTTCTTCTGTATGAGCTTAAAGCAATGGTTATTTCCGGTAAATTTGTGCCAATTGAAAAAACTAAAATGCCCATCATTAAACGACTTATGCCAAATTTTTCCAATATTAAAGTGGCGGTTTCAATTGCCAAATTAGAGGCAATGATTACCAGTACTATGCCAACAAGAGCTAATAGGATGGATTTGGCAATTTTTTTCTTATCAATTAAGGCTAAGCCTTCACCTTTTTCTTTTTGGCCCATTTTATATAAATAAAAAACCAGGCCAAGATAAAGAGCGACCATTATTAATCCGTCTATAAGGCTAAATTTTGCGTCAAATCCAAGTAAAAAAGGGGAGCTGATAACAATCAGGGCGGGTATAGTTGCCGACCACGATTCTTCGGTTCCGATGTTTTTATGTAAGATTAAGTTAACACTCAAAATAAGCCCGATGATAACGGCTATGCCTCCCAGAATATTGCCGACGGCCAGTCCGCCCATACCTCTTAGAGAGGAGCTGATACCGATTGATAATTCCGGCATGGTTGTCGCAATACCAAGAATGATACCTAAGGCAAAAAGTTTCATTTTTAAACTTGAGGCGATGTATCTGATGTTTTTAACCGCTAAATCGGCGCTTAAGCCAAGGGCGACAAAGAGAACGACTAAAATTAGAAAATTTAGAATTATTGGCATATTTTTATTTACGTTTCTTAACTATAATAGCATGTTGCGCTTGCTTAAGCCAAGCTCTTTGGGTTATTATCAAGGTATATGAAATATAAAATATTTTTAAATTTATTTCTCCTGATTCTTATTTTTTCTTTGTTTCCTTCCGATAAAGTTTCGGCTCAGACAGAAGCTTCACAAAGCTTTAAGGCGGAAATTGTACAAATTATCGGTACGGCCGAAAAAACAAGGGAAGACGGAAGCTCTTTTACGCAGCAAGATTTGAAGCTTTTGGTTCTTGATGGCGATAAAAAGGGTCAAGAAATAATTTATCACGGTATTTCCGATATTGAAGTTATAAGCATGAATAGCTACGAAATTGGCGATAAAGTTTTTATTGATTCTTATGCTAATGAAAACGGAGAAGAAATTTTTTATATCGCCGATTATTTTCGAGGAGGCAGTTTATATTTATTGGTTTTCATTTTTTTGGTACTCGTTGTTTTAATCGGACGTTTTAAAGGCTTTAAAGCGCTTCTTAGTTTGGTTTTAAGTTTTTTTGTCATTATCGGTTTGATTTTGCCGGCTATTTTAGCGGGTCGTGATCCGTTTTTGGCCAGCCTTTTAGGCGGTTTGCTTATTTTAGCTGTCATTATATATTTGACTGAGGGCTGGAATAGAAAATCACATTTGGCTTTGCTTTCAGTTTTAGCGTCCTTGTCGGTTACTTTGCTTTTATCCGTAATTTTTGTTGATTTGGCCAGATTAAGCGGCTTGGCTCAAGAAGAAGCCAGTTTTCTAACCGGTATTGCCGGTTTATCAATTAATTTCAAAGGTCTTCTTTTGGCCGGTTTTATTATTGGTGCTATTGGTGTTTTAGACGATATTATCGTTGGGCAGATTGAGGCGGTGGAAAGTATTAGGGAAGCCAATCCTAATTTACCCAAGAAAAGACTTTTCTCTTTGGCTTATCGTGTTGGCAACACTCATCTGGGGGCGATAGTTAATACCTTATTTCTAACTTATACCGGAGCCGCCATGCCTGTTCTTTTGCTTTTTATATTGAATAAAAACACTGGCATTAGTTTTGAGCGCTTTATCAATAATGAAATGGTAAGCACGGAAATAGTCAGAACTTTGGTCGGCAGTATCGGGGTAATGCTTTCGATGCCAATTGCCACTTTTTTAGCTTCATTTTTCCCGGGTAAAAGAAAAGACCTGATTGACAAATAAGCTTTCGGGTGATAAGGTTTTCTGTTAAAAAGAGAGTATAGAAATATAAAAGAACATTAACAAATAAATAAAAAACAGCTTTAGGCTGGAGGAGGAAAAAATGGAAAAAGAACATGAGAGTTTAAACGTTTTTAAAGGAAACATTATTGTGCCTGATACTAACGTATTAATTAACGATCCTTTTTGTTTCAGCCGTTTCATTGATGGCGGCAACAAAGTCGTCGTTCCTTTAACGGTTCTTACTGAACTCGATAAGCTAAAAAAAGATTTAAGGCTGGGAATCGATGTTCGTGAAGTTATTCGCCAAGTTGATAAATTTGGTTTTAGCCAAAATGAATTTTTCGAAGTTGAGCGAATCATGGATTTTGAGGGCTTGGATTTGGAGAAGGGCGTTCCTGACTATAAAATACTTGCAACCTTCAATCATGTCGTAAAACATTATCAGGCCAGTAAATTTAAATTGGTAACTAATGATGTGAGCATGCGCAGCATCGCTCATGCAATCTTTCGTAATAATTCGAAAGTTGCGGTTGAAGTGTATAAACAAGAGCAGGTTGAGCAAAAAAACTCTAGAGCGGAAATTCCGGTTTTAGAGATTCCGGATTTTCCTCTGGACATGGCTTTGCCTTATAACTCTGATTTGTATGGCGCAATAAACGAAAATGGGGCAATCATAGTTCGTTACCAAGCAAAAAAGGATTGGAAGAAAAATCTTTTTGTCAGAAAAGGAGAATATCTTCGAATGGTAAAAAATGACTTTACCCTTTTCGGATTGCAGGCCATTAATGGCGGTGATGATCCTAATTTCGGACAATTGGCGGCTTTTACAAATTTAACCGATAAGAATGTCAGTTGTGTGTTTTTGGAAGGGCAGGCTGGTACGGGGAAAACTTTAATAGCCTTGGCCGCTGCCATGGATCAAAAAAACAATTATGAGGAAATCGTAATCGCCAATCCAATGGTGCCTCTTTCGAATCGAACTAACATGGGATTTTTACCTGGGGACATTAGCGAAAAAACCGCTCCTTGGTTGATGCCATTTGAGCAGAATCTTCGATTTTTAGAGAAAGTTTCTCCGGATCGAATGTCTCGTTTGGTGGAGAATCAACAGCCGAAAAGAAACGGTAATCAACAGGTCGTACCGGAATTAAAGTTGAAGGATAAATATGGCTTGATTGTTCAACCTCTTGAATATATTAGAGGGCAAACAATTACCAATGCCTTCATTATTGTTGAGGAGGCGCAAAACCTCAGTCAGCATGAAATGAAGACAATAATTACCCGTTTAGGTAAGGATTCAAAAATTGTTTTCTGCGGCGATTTGTCGCAGATCGATATTCCTTACTTAAATATTTATTCTTCCGGGCTAACCTATGCCATTGAAAAGATGGTTGGGATTGAGGAAAAAAATAAAATGGTTGCTTCTATTATGTTGAGCAAGACGGTGCGTTCTGAGCTGGCCGCTTTTGCCAGTGAAGTTCTTTAGTTTTTCAATTTTTCAGTAAATTTATGTTTAATGGCCCTTATCGCAAGATAGGGGCTTTTTTCTTGGCTTTTTTATCGATTTTTCGCTTAAATCTTGCTATTTAAGGCTTTTTCTGTTATCATTCAAAAAGAATTTAAACAATTTTTATTAATATCTTAAGTATTTTTTGCTATGGCTGAAGAAGTAGTATTGCGTTTCGATGCAGTGACATTTGAATATGTCCATAAAAAGCCCATTCTTAAAGAGGCTTCTTTTAATTTGCGCCGCGGCGCCAAGTTTACCTTGATGGGTCAGAACGGTGCCGGCAAGAGCACTATTTTTAAATTGATTACCAAGGAAATAACGCCAAAAAGCGGACAGGTTAATCTTTCGACCGATGCGACTATCGGTATCGCTAAGCAAGTTGTGGCCAGAGACGATTTCGAGCTAAGCGTTGAACAATATTTTGCTAAATGTTTTGATAAAGCTCCGGCCAATTTGCGCAGTCAAATCAGCAAGGTTTTGGAGGCGGTTAATATGGATATTCCTTTTGAACGCCGTGTCGGTGATTTATCGGGCGGACAGCAGGCTCGTCTTTTATTGGCCTCGGCTTTAATTACTAATCCGGATATTTTGCTTTTGGATGAACCGACAAACAATCTTGATAAAGAAGGTATTGATCATTTATTGGAGTTCTTAATCATGTATGACAAAACCGTCTTAGTAATTTCCCATGACGCCGATTTTTTAAATTGTTTCACCGAAGGCGTTATCTATCTCGATATTTTTACCCAGCAAACAGAAATGTATGTTGGCGACTACTATTCGGTAGTGGAAGAAATTTCCCGCCGCGTTGAAAGAGAGCAGATGAAAAACGCTCAACTTGAAAAACTTATTCAAGACAGAAAAGAAAAAGTTAATTTCTTCGCCCATAAGGGCGGAAAGATGAGAAAGCTGGCTCAGAAAATGAAAGAAGAGACCGAGGAGCTTGAAGAAAACATGGTTGATGTCAGACGCGAGGATAAAACTATCCGTGATTTTGAGATTCCGGCTCAGGAAGATTTGTCCGGAAATATTGTTGAGATTCGCTCCGTTAAAATAATCGTCAATCACGAGCCGAAAATAAAAGAACTGGAAAAGGATATTACCAAGCGCATGCATGTGATTGTTAACGGCCCGAATGGAATCGGTAAGAGCACTTTTTTGCGATCTCTTGTTTCCGGAAATGCCGAAGGCGCCAAGATTGCTCACAACGTTAGACTTGGCTATTATAGCCAGGATTTTGCCAATCTTGATTTTAATCAAAGCGTTTTTGAATCTTTAAAAAGCGCTATGATAGACAGGGAAGACGAGCAGGAAATGAGATCGATTGCGGCCGGTTTCCTTATTACCGGCAATTTAATGGGGCATAAGGTTGGAGAATTGTCGGAAGGGCAGAAAGGTTTATTATCTTTTGCCAGGTTGACTTTAATGAAACCCGGTTTGCTTATTCTTGACGAGCCAACCAATCACATTAACTTCCGCCACTTGCCGATTATTGCGGAAGCGATAAATTCTTTCCAGGGGCCGATTATTATGGTTAGCCATATGGGAGAATTTGTTTCTTCTTTGCGTATTGACGATGAAATAAATTTGGGTAAATAGTCTTGGCGTTTTAAAGCGCCAATCAAATATGTTTTACGAAAAGAAAATAGTGACCGTTAATGACAAGATGCAAAGCGATTATCGCTACGAGATTTCTGCGCCGATGGGTCGGTCGTTTGCGCCTGATTTTAAACCGGAGCTCACGCCTAAACAAATGTTGGAGCTGGGAGTTTTCAGCGGCGTCTATATGCGCGATTGCCGCGAAGAATTTCCGGCGGATTGGTTTACGCGCGCCAAATTTGCCATTGATAAAAAAGACGCCTCTTTAAATTATTTCGGCGTTGAAGCCAGCCAGAGTTTGGATGAATGGAGGAAAAAGGGTTGGATATACAAAGATGATCCAAGAGGCTGGTTCCAGTGGTATTGCCGCTATTTTATGGGCCGCCGCCTTGATATTGAAGACAGGCGTCAAATAAAGCGCTGGAAAGCGATTAAGCGCCACGTAATGGCGGTTAAGAAGAATTGTCGTCGCGGTGATATTGCTTGTCGGCCGAAGCAAAAACAAGCTCTTTTACACTGGGCTTACGATAGCCGTAATTATTAGTCAGAGCGCTTTTAGCGCTTTTGCTATATATGGAAAAAATATTTAAATTAAAATCCGAATTTAAACCGGCCGGCGATCAGCCAGAAGCAATCGCCGAGCTTAAAAGCGGCCTTGATCAAGGATTTGATTTTCAAACTCTTCTTGGCGTTACTGGTTCCGGAAAAACTTTCACAATTGCTAATATCATAAAAGACCTTGATAAGCCAACGCTCGTTATTGCGCCCAATAAAGCTTTAGCGGCTCAGTTATATCGTGAGTATAAGAATTTTTTTCCCGATAACGCCGTTCATTATTTTGTTTCCTATTATGATTATTATCAGCCTGAGGCCTATTTGCCGATTACCGATACTTATATAGACAAGGAGTCGATGATTAATC
>CAZREL010000030.1:4714-9817 GCA_964599385.1 uncultured Gammaproteobacteria bacterium | reverse complement strand
CGGTCCATCCGTTACCTTGCAAGGGATAATACGCTTTTTATTTATAGCTAATAATTTAATTTTAAAAATATGAAAAACAAAAAAATTCTTAATACTGTTATGACTCTTTCTGCTTTAGCCTTGATTGGCGGCGGTTTAATGGTTGTTCAAGCGGCGGAAAACACTTCTTTTGAAAAAAAAGCTGGTAGAGGAAACGGCTTGGGAAATGCTGAAATGCAAGCTGAAAGAGAAACAAGGCGCGCTGAAATGGATGCCAATCGCGAAGCATCAGAAGCCGCTATTGCTGCTAACGATTACAATGCTTGGAAAGAGGCTATAGGTGATAACCACCCTTTTGCGGAAAAAATTACCGCCGATAATTTCGCCAAATTTGTTGAAGCTCATAAATTAATGGAAGAAGCCAGAGCAATATTTACCGATCTCGGAATTGAACAGGGACCTGGTATGGGCATGGGCCGCGGACACGGTATGGGCCAAGGTTTTGGAAACACAGCCAAATAAAAAATAAAATTGTAAGATAAGCCTTCTTCTATGAAAAAGAAAAAAATAATTTTCCCCCTTCTATTGCTCTTAGTTTTAATTTTATCGGGCTGCCAAAGCGGGAAGATCAACAGCCAAAACAATTCGGAAGAGGCGGTACAAAATAATCAGAAAAACGGCGGAGACTTGAATTCAGGTCCTCGCCGTCCTGATTTTGGCCAGCCTGATAGAGATGCTGATACAAGGGGCATAGTCAAGTCGATTGTTGGCAATGAAGTTAGTGTTTATGAGATTGCCTCCGGATTTGGACGTAACCAAGCTTCTTCGAGTCAAGAAAATGTTAAAACCGAAGACTCCTCTAAACCGGCCGTATCTTTGACCGGCTCAAATGTTCCATCCGGTCCGGGCGGAGGAATGGGTCCAGGCATGGGCGCCGGGATGGGTCCGGGCGGAGGAGGTGAAAGAACTGAGACCGATCGGAGTGCTATGCTTGAGAATTTGAAAGCCATGAGTACCGGTGAGGCGAAGATTATAATTCCAGTCGGCATTCAAATGCTTAAATCTTCAGAGAGCTCTGAAGACGGACGTCGTGATTTTGTGGAGGCCAGTCTAAGTGACATTAGTGCCAATAAAACTTTAACCATTTGGCTCGATTCTTCCGTTAGCGATAAAAAAGTTGCTGAATTTGTTTTGATAAATTAATTTTTCTTTTATGGCTCAGTCATCAATTCTTGAAGAAAGCAAAAAAGCGCGCCGCGGTTTTTTTGGTTCTTTATTGCGCAGCAAAGTATTTTGGTCAATCTTCATTTTATTGATAATTGCCGGCGTTGCTTTTTATTTTTATCAATCTAAAAACCAGAATCAAGAGCAAACCGTTTCTTTGAAGCAGTCTGTTGCCAAGAGGGAGGATTTAAAAATTTCTATAACTTCCAGCGGTAAAATAGTTTCTAAAGACGGCGTAGAATTATCTTTTCCGGTCAGCGGCAATTTGGAAGTTGAAGAAGTTTTTGTGAAAGAAGGCGACAGGGTTGCTAAAGGCGATAAGATTGCTTCAGTTAAAACCGAGAGTTTAAATTTTGAGCTGAGAAACGCTTATAACAATTATCAGTCGGCGCTTGCTTCTTATAATAATAAGATTGCTTCAGCTTCTGACAGTGAAATTAAGAAATCAAAATCATCGATTAGCCAAGCTGAGGTTTCGCTGGAGCAGGCTAAATTAAGTTTAGAACAAAGCAGGCTTAGTGCGACAAATTCAATTGCCAACGCCGAAGCAAATTTAAAAACGGCGGCAGATAATCTTGCTTTAAATCGCAGTCTTGATGACAGCGAATCAATAGATAATGCTTATAAAAGTTTATTATCAACAATAAAATCAATCAGTATTTCTTCTTTGAAAATTTTGCGCGATTCTGATGCCATTATTGGCGTCGACGATGAAATGATCAACAGTGATTTTAAAGAGGTTTTAGGCGCTAAAGATTCCGGCTCATATTCTTCTTCCAAAAATAGTTATGTTGCAGCAAAAAATATCGCTCAATCTTTGGAATCTGATCTGAATTCACTTTCTACTGATAATCATTTTGCCATTGATCAGGCCGCGCTTAAAGCGGATGGGTTGCTTAGCGCCTTGCAAGCCCATTTGTATGATATGCAAAACTTAGTTGATGCGACAATAACTTTTATCGGTTTGTCGCAGACTAAATTAGATTCTTTCAAAAGCACCGTTAACTCAAATCGCAGCAGTGTTAATTCCTCTCTTTCGTCTTTAAATAATTCTTTGCAATCTTTGAGTAATGCCAAAAATAGTTTGAGCCAATATCAGGTTGCTTATGATAAGGCGGTTAGGGATTTGGCGTCGGCAAAATCATCGGCTGAGCAGTCAATAAAAAACGCCGAGATATCGGTTAAATCTCGCGAGTTATCTTTGGAGCAAGCTAATAATGATTATCTTGATTTAATTGCGCCAATTGATAGCGCCGATCTTGCCTCAGCTAAAGCCCAATTAACTTCCGCGGCAATTTCTGTCGATAAAGCTAAATATAATATGGAGCAGGCAACACTTATTTCTCCAATTGACGGCGTTGTTTCCCAGCTTAATTATAAACAAGGTGACATAATTTTATCAGATGGTGCCAAAAACATGGCAACCATCATTAATAACGATACTTTATTTATTGAAGTAAACATTGAAGAAGCTGATATCAGTAAATTGGCTGTCGGTCAAAAAGCTCGTGCCTCTTTTGATGCTGTTGAAGGCGAGACTTTGGAGGGAGAGGTTACTTTTATTTCTATGACTTCACAAACCAGTAACGGTATTGTGACGTATTTGGTCCGTATCATGGTTGATGAGGTTGGCGATTCCCAGGTTAGGGAGGGCATGACCGCTTCAGTTGATTTTATTATTTCCGAAGCTAAAGATGTTATTGCCGTGCCGGTTGCCGCAGTGCGCAATATCGGCGGCAAACCGTCGGTTGAAAAAGCCGATGGCACAATAGTTAATGTTACAAGCGGATTTACCGATGGGAAAAAAGTTGAAATTATTAGCGGACTGGAAGAAGGTGATAGGGTTGTTTACTAATTAAGACTATGACGAAAGAATCGGCCATAAAATTAGAGAATGTCAAAAAATCATACTACCTGGCTAATGGTGAGGAAATCCCTGTTCTTAAAGGTATTAATTTGGAAATTAAAAAAGGCGAATTCGTTGCCATTATGGGAGAATCCGGCGGTGGAAAAACAACTCTATTGAATATTATCGGTTGTTTGCATCCGATTTCCGAGGGAAAATATTTTTTAGAAGGAGAGGATATTGGTGGCGTGCGCGATGATTTTACTTTGGCTTTTATACGAAACAAAAAGATGGGTTTTGTTTTTCAGCAATTCAATCTTTTTATGCGTTTGAACGCTCTAAAAAATGTTTCTTTACCGGCCCTATATGCCGGAACTTCTTTGAGCGAGAGAGAAGAGAGGGCTAAAGAATTATTGGCTTCATTGGGAATGAGTGAAAGGTTGGGTCATAAACCAAGCGAACTATCGGGCGGGCAGCAACAGCGCGTGGCTATTTGCCGCGCTCTAATTAATGATCCGGAAATAATTTTAGCTGATGAACCGACCGGAGCTCTTGATTCTAAGTCCGGTTTGGAGGTAATGGGTATTTTTAGTAACTTTAAAAAAGAAGGGAAGACGGTTGTTATGGTAACGCACACCGCCGAAGTCGCTAAATATGCCGATCGTATAATTTATTTACGCGACGGGCTTGTTCTTGATGATAATTATAAATTAAAAAGCAATTACTAAACCTCAAGTTTAAAAAATCCCGATATGTTTATAGAAATCATTAAGATGGCTTTTGAATCGTTGTTGTCCAAGAAAACCAGAACTCTTCTTTCCATGCTCGGTATAATTATCGGCGTTGCCACTGTCATCGCCGTTTTTGCAATTGGTAAAGGAGCGCAGAAATCGGTTAGCGATCAATTTCAAAATTTAAGCGCCAATTCTATTTTGGTCATGCCAAACCGCGGAAGAGGAATGACGAGCAGTTCAAAATTAAAAACATCCGACGCTACTCTAATTTTAGAATCGGCAGAAAATATAAAATCAGCTTCAGGCGCTATCCAAGGAAACTTAAACGTGGCCTATTCTTCAACTGAAAAAAGCTACGGCGTTATCGGTGTTGATGAAAATTTTATTTCCATCTCCAACTTAACTTTGGAAAAGGGCCGGGCCATTGAGACTGAAGATTTAGACGATAGATCAATGACTGCCATTATCGGTGCCACGGTCGCTTCCGATCTTTTTACCGATGGTGTAAATCCGATTGGCGAGACCATAACGGTTGGCTCTAAAAAGATGGAAGTTGTCGGGGTTTTAAAAAAACTCGGTTCCCGTATCGGTATGATTTCGGTTGATGAAAGCGTGATTGTTCCGGCGACAACAGCTGAAAAAAGCTTACTTGGCGATAGGGGACAGGTGATGATTAATGTTTTGATAAATGATTTGGATAAGGTTGGTACGGCCACAACAACTATAACTTCTGTCTTGCGCTCTGAGCATAATTTAAAAATTGATTCCGAGGATGACTTTCGTATTATGGATGCCGGCAGTATGGTTTCTGCCGCTCAAGAATCAGCTAAAACAATGTCCGCTCTTTTAACGGCGATTGCTGCCATAACCTTACTTGTTTCGGGAATCGGTATCATGAACGTCATGTTTGTTACCGTTGCCGAAAGAACCAAAGAAATTGGCATTGCCAAAGCTATCGGTGCTAAACAATCAGATATTTTGTCGCAGTTCCTTTTAGAGTCAATCATTCTTTCAACTTTAGGCGGCTTAATCGGTATTTTAATCGGTCAAATTTCCATCCCTATTTTAAGTCATTTTAACATTATTAGCCTGGCTTCTTCCTGGAATGGCCCGATTCTCGGCTTTTCTTTTGCCGTCGTTGTAGGCATCTTTTTTGGCTTTTATCCGGCTTTTAAAGCCAGTCGCCTCGATCCGGTTGATTCTTTGCGCAGTGAGTAAGTAGGTTTTATCCACAGGCTTCCATTATTGACATTTATTAATTTATGTGATAATATCACAAGTTATTAATATAGTACATAAACAATTAAATAATAAACGAAA
>CAZREL010000030.1:0-4614 GCA_964599385.1 uncultured Gammaproteobacteria bacterium | reverse complement strand
AATAAACGAAAGATGAAGAAAACGTTTGGGTTTTTAGTGTTATTGGTTTTAATATGGCCGATGGCCATTGAAGCACAATTCGGTACCGAATACGAATACGAGTATGAATTCGAAGCGGAAGCCAATTTTAATAGCTGGGTTAATTCAATTTCTCGTGAGTCGAATTTTTTTCGCGAGCCATTAGATTTATCCGAAGCTTTGACAATAGAAGAAGCCGTGTCTTTCCGTAAGAGTTTAATTGGCACGCCGGAGTTTGCCAAGTATAGTGATTTTGTCATTACGCGAACAAAGTATTCTGCTAAAGGCTTTAATCAGGGTTTGTACTGGCCAGATGGAACAATTGTTCCTTTGCCGATTAACTGCTTGTCCGATCATTCAACTCTTGAAAAAAGGGAAAATGGTTTATTTCTTTCCTTTGTTACAAAAGATACTAACGGCGGCTATTCAATTTATTACATGCCGCTGCCTAACTTGAAAGTGAAAGGACCTTTTCCTAGAGAAGTATTAATTGAAGCCCTAATTTACTAACTGAGTCAAATCAATCAAAACAAAAACAAAAGACCGTCCCAAAAGGAACGGTCTTTTTTCTTATTTGTAGTATAGATTGGCAGACAAGTCTCTTGGTCCTTTGACCGGCAGCTTAACAGGCGCAACATCGTCGATAACATTTATTAAAATGTGATCTTTAATATCCGGAATTTCATCTTCCGGCATTCCTTTAGTTGCTTCTAAAACGGTTGTCATTTCATTGTGAGTCTCAATCATATCTCTTAAAGCCCTGATAGAGCTAAATACCGCTTCCGGCAAACGAGCATCACCGCCTCCGCCGCTCAATTTTCTGTAATAATCGGCGTGTATTTTTTGGATGTTAATAATCTCGTTTAGCTTATTGTAATTACCGGATCCGCTTAATCTTTGGTCAAGGCTGTCGGCAACTTCTTCGGCTGTTTCTCCATAGCCCTTGCTCTTTAAAAGATTTAAGAATTCGGTGCTGCGGCTGTTGGCTAAGTAGGCGGTAAATTCTGCTTTTTTAGCTTCATAGTTTTGTTTATAGAAATCATCAACTTTTTGACTTTTTACGTCTTTATTAATGCCTTTAGCGATTTCTTTCTTTTTAATATTTTCAACCTTTTTAGCCAAATCGTTGAGGGATAATTTTATAACCTCATTTTTTTGGTAGCCTTGCATTTCATTGCCAACCCAGCGCGAATAGCCGATTAAGAACTCAACATCGGCGCCGACTTCTTTGGCCTTAGTTTGTAAAAGCTCTAAGACGGCCGAATTAGTATTTTGAATGGCTTCATCGGTAGCAACGTAAATTTTGTGAGTTTCTTTTTCTTCTTTACCGCCCTTTGACTCCTGTTCGGCGGCAATTTTATTGATTAAGCCGAGAGTTGAACTGACCTGCCTTTCACGGAAAGATCCTTCGGTATCGAGTTTTAAGATTTTATCGGCTGCTTCGGAGTTGTTAAAACATTCAATGCCTTGCGGATCGATTTGATCGGAATATAAATTTAAATTTATTTTTTTATTCATTTCAATTGAGCGCAAATGGTTGGAAATAAATATCTTTGACTTGGCCATTGAACCGCTTTCATCGATTAAGAAATGAACTTGATCGAAATTTTTAGCATCCGCGAAAAAGTCCGATTCTGTTTCGAAATTAGTAAAGCGGCAAGATTCAAGAAGTTTCTGATATTCTTCCGGATCTTCTTTTTTGATTTTTGCCACTTCGGCATCGGTATATTTTTCTCCTGTTTCCGGATTAATCTTGTCGGTAATATAAGTAACGCCGTTTTCCTTGCCTTCGCGTCCTTGCGGGTAGGAAATGTCGATTTTTTTAAAAACAATTTGCCAGGTTTGTTCTTCTGTTAATCTCTGTTCTCGCTTGTATTTATGATCATTAATTGCTTTTTTTATTATTGTAAACAGGGCTTCGCTTCTGGCTTTAGTCAGATTTTCATTGCTGCCGCCCCATTTTTTGGTTGCTCTTTCGTCGCTTGAGCCTTTGATAACCCACTCTTTAGACATGACATCTTTAAAGTTTTCATTATTAATTCCATCTAAAAATTTATGGAAATTATCCTGAATTTCTTTAGCCGCCTCTTCGCCTATTTCTGCTTTGTCTGTTTCAAAATAGTTAGTTGCTTTTATCTTTAAGAATTCGGCATAACCGGCAACATAGTTACCTTCAGCATTTTTTTCTTTAATTGTTTTGTTGTTAATTACTTCGACTTGGCTTTCCGGCAGTTGTCTTTCGGCGCTTAGATTTTCAGCGGAAGCTTGTCCGACTTTAGAAAAAAGCATGACGCTTAAAAAGGCGGCGCGAAAAGCATTGCTGCTGGCAACATCTCTGACTTTACCTAAAAGATTAGGCTGGCCCTTTTCTTGAACGGCCTGTTTGATTAGTTCGTGAGCCTCTGCTACTTCCGGATCGCTTAAATTTTCTTCCGCTTGCTTTTGCAATTCAAGCATTGAATCGTATTTATTATAGCCGTCGTGTTTTTCATTGCCGGGGTAATTTTTGTCTCCAGGCAAAGGGAAATCGGAAAACTTTTCTCCGGGCTGAACTCTCTGTCCGGGGTTTTTTTCATTTTCTTCTCTCTGGGATTTTTGTATTTCATTAATGTTTTTTGGTATCGGACTTAATTCCGGGAAAGGGTTGTGGCCGATAAATTCTTTGTCTTTCATATGGTTGTTTTTAACCTTCTGTCTGAGTTATTTTTTAATTCCTTTTAAAATATTTATAAATTCTTCTCTTGCTTCACTTAAAATTCCAAGTTTATTCAGAGTATCAACAGTTTTTGTTTCGTCATGATCTTCAATCATTTCGGCAATATCTTCATAAAGATTTTCTTTAATGCTTTCCGGCATTAGTTCTAAGGTGATTGTTAGATAGCGGTTGAAGTTTAGGAAAATTGAAGTTTTAAATTCTTGTTCCGCTTTTTCATCTTTTAATTCTATGCCTAAAACTTGTTTAGCTTCTTGGCTGAGATCCTTCAGATAGTTGTATTCGAGTAAAATTGGAGAAATAAATAATTCGGTCATAAACATTTTGATTAATTATATGCTTATTATATATTTTTTTAGCCTTATTAGCAAACATTTATCTTTCTTTAAAATTTTTATATCAAACAATTATAACATATTTTAATTAATTTGTCAATTAAATTGTTAAATTGGAAATTTGGCTAATTTAAAAGCCCCACCAAGAGATGGGGCTCGCTAAAAACAAATAATTTCTCTATTCATAGGCAAGATAGCCTTTAAACATAAAAAATACTCCGATAAAGATGATGACGCAGCCTTCTATCGGATTAAGGCTAAGGCCGGTGAAATTGATAAATTTTAATTCCGGCACACTGTTCATCATAACGATTAGGGCGGCAATAATTATGAGAATACCACCCCAAAAATACGCGTTCCATCTTATCGTGCTTGGCACGAATCGGAACAAGAAGAAAAATCCAATAGCGAACCATAACAGCTGGGCTGTTAATTTCGGATCGCTCATGTTCCCGGCCAGACCATCTTTTAAGTCGGGCATAAAATGCTCGAGAAGATAAAAGCCGACCAGCGTAACTGCTAGTGCAATCAGGGAATAAACTATCCCCGAAATGCTTTTTTTCGTGTTTTCCATTATCTATAATTTTAATGTTCTATGTTTATTTCATCACTGATAAATAAAAATGTCAACTTTTAATTTTTAGAAGTTTTAAACTTGGTATTTTTATTTTAAAAGGTTAAAATACTTATATATGATTAAAGATTTGCCCTTGGCGGCTTATTTCCGCCCGAAAAATTTGCAAGAATTCTGCGGCCAAAAGAAAGTCGTTGGCGAGAGCGGCTGGCTTTATGCTGCAATTAAGGCTGATAAAGTTCCGTCTTTAATTTTTTGGGGACCGCCGGGAAGCGGCAAGACGACTCTGGCGTCGATAATTGCCAAGGAAACTAAAGCTGAATTTAAAGAGTTGTCTGCAACTTCAAGCGGTATTAAAGATTTAAAAATTATTGTTGATACGGCGCGTGAGGGAAAACGTTTGGGAGTTAAAACTATTCTTTTTATCGACGAGATCCATCGTTGGAATAAGGCGCAGCAAGACGCGCTTTTGCCGCAAGTGGAAAATGGAACGATAATTTTAATCGGGGCTACGACCGAGAATCCCAGTTTTGCCGTTAACGGCGCTCTTTTGTCGCGTTCTAAAGTTGTTGTTTTGGAAGCTTTAACCGAGGACGATTTATTTTTGATTTTAGAAAGAGCGGCTAAAGAATTAAAAAAGAAAATAAAAAAGGATGTTTTGTCGCTTATTGCCCGTATTGCTAATGGCGATGCCAGAAAAGCTTTAAATATTTTAGAAAGTGCTTTAGAAATAACAAGCGGTGACGGCGACGTTAAAAGCAGGGTGATAACCATAGATTTAATTAAAGATATCGTCAGTAAGCCGGGGCTTCTTTATGACAAGAGCGGGGAAGAACATTATAATTTAATTTCTGCCTTCCATAAATCAATGCGCGGTGGCGATGCCGATGCGGCTTTATATTATCTTGGACGCATGATTGAGGCCGGTGAAGATCCGCTTTATTTAGCCAGGCGCATGATTCGTTTTGCTTCCG
>CAZREL010000029.1:0-10084 GCA_964599385.1 uncultured Gammaproteobacteria bacterium | reverse complement strand
ACGTAATTGGTGAACGCCCGGACCTGCAAGGCCGCATCGCCCGGATCGAGCGCCAAGTCGACGGGCTCCGGATAGAGCCCGGCCATGCTGGCGAGGTTGGTGACGATCGTGAACTCCGCGTTGGTGACGCCGGTGCGGTGGTAGAGCTGGTAGCTGATGGGATAGGCCTTGCCGGCCTCCGCGAGTTCCCCGTCGGACACGTAGTTCGTGCCGTCGGCGCGCCGGACGCCGGCCACGAAGTCGTAGGCCTTCGGATAGTTGAAGTTCAGCACTTCGTCCCAGGTGCTGCCCACGCGGACCTCGTCGAAGTACACATGGCCCAGTTCCTTGCCGGAAGTCGCGCTGCTGCCGGCGGACAACCGGATGCCGGTGATTTCCGCGACCGACAGCAAGCTGTTGCTGTACACCAGCGTCGGCGTCGCGTTGGTATATTCCTGCGGGATGGCGGCGCCCCCTTGGTAGAATGCCCACAACCGCGCCGTCTTCTGCGCAGGATCCCATTCGGCCACGATCATGTAGTCGTTGCCGTGCCCTTGGTTCAGGCTGAAGCTCGATGTTTGCTCCGCGAAGTCCGGGCCCGAGATGCCGGCGTAGTTGACCTGGCCATTCAACTTGCCGAAGAAGAGTTCCTCGGTGTCGGCGGCGGCGCCGCTCATCAGCGACAGGCCGGCGTACTTCTCCGTGCCGTCGTAGAGGTAGTTCACCATGAACGCCGCGAAGGTCCGGGCGCTGCGGCCCGCCGCCAGCTTGCGGACGATCGTAGCCGAATCAGCATACTCGGTGCTGGCATCGATCCATTTCAGCTTGTTGGCGTACGGATCCGGATAGCCGGTCGCCCCGCTCAGCAGATTGGTGTCGTCGACGACCCACTTGGTCGTGTCGCCCGTCCAGCCGCCGCTCCAGCCTTGGCCGGTTTCCAGTCCGTTCTGGGCCAGCGTATAGAAGTTGGTGTAGGCGAACTGGTCGGCGATCTCGCCGTCCTCATAGGAAAGGGTGTCGGCCGAGTTCGTCGGATCGGCGTAGCCGGAAGAATAGGTCGTGCCGGCCCCGCAGAACATGCGGAAGTAGTTCGAGACGCCTTCGGGAACCACCAGTTCCGCGCCGGTCTCGTAGTTGCCATGGTAGGCCACCTTCGTTCCGTTCGGGCCGTCGTCCCCTTGGTTGTAGGCCGTGCCCGGCGTCAGCGTCGTCGCGCCGCTAACCGCGCTGGCATTGGTGCTCCACAGCACCACCACATCTGGCGCGCCGTTCTTGTTCCAGCCCACCAGCGCCATCTCCATGCCGTCCGCCGATGCCGTCACGTCGGTCGGATCGTCCACGTGTTCGATGATGTAGAATTTGTACTCGTTCGTCGCGCTCGTGGTGTCGCCGGGCCGGTCCTGGTCGTAGTCGGTGCTGACGACGCGGAAGACGAATCCGGTGAAGGCCGGGGCGTTCAGGAGGCTGTAGGCGATGTGGTTGGTCAGCGCCGCCGGCGAGGCGGTCGTGCCGGCGCCGTCGGTGTTGGGCGCCATCGCCATGGAACCGGTGCCGATCTGGGTGGCGTTGCTGAACAGCGTCCAGACGTTGCTCGCGCCGGCGTAGACGCCGTTGGCGTCGGCCACCAGGCCCGTCACCGCCAGGCCGCCGGGATTGATCGTGTTGATGATGAACGCGTTGCTGTTGACGTTGAAGCCGCTGTGCACGGGCCCGGCCACGTCTTCGTCGACCACCGAGAAGTTCATCAGGGAGGACCCCGGCACCACGTAGGGGGCGTACACGTCGTCGAACACCGCCCGGGTGGCGTTGGTGGGCGATGCGGTGGTGTGGTTCCAATAGAGGCCCACGTACTTCAGGATGTTCGTCCCCAGGTAGTTGGTGCTCGCCGTGCTGTGGATCAAAGTGCTCGCGGCCATGGGATCGACGTCGAACGAAGCGACGGCGTCCGCGTAGAGCGACCAGGTCTTGGTGACCGGATCGAGATCCACGCGAACCGAAATCGCGTTGGTCGACACGATGCTCGCGCCGGCGCCCACGTTGACCATGTTGGTGTTGGCGACCAGGCCGCCGGCGAACCGGGTCAGGAACACCTGGTTGCTGCGCATGACCACGGCGTAGCCCACGCCGTTGGTGCGCACCCAGTTCGTCGAATCGGAGGCCAGCACGTAGGCCGCCCCGTAGGTTCCGCCCGCCAGCCCGCTCAGGTTGGTGGTCCCCGCCTGGAAGTTGAAGCCCCACGTCAGCGTGCCGGTGTTGTTCGTCAGCACGCCGTTGTAGCGCCCCGACAGGTCGCGCGCGACCGACAGGCGGCCGTTGGTTCCGCCCGTGCCGCCGACGCCGTAGAACTGCAGCGCGTTGTTGGTGATCTGGATGTTTCCGCCCTCGGGCCCGGTGATGTTGGCCAGCCAGTTCGACCCGATGTCGTCCGCGGCATAGGCGCGATTGAAGTTGTCGAGCACCCGCCGGGCCAGCTGTCCCCCGTCCACCGGGGTGAAGGTGGCCACGTCCGTCACCGCGTGGCCGTTGGAGCTGACGGCCGTCACCCGCGCCGTGTAGACGCCCAGCGTGGCCGGATAGAAGCCCGGAACGGTCGCCGAAAAGACGGAGCAGGTCTTGCCGCCCAGCGTCGTTCCCGTCACCGAGGAGAAGGTCCGGTTGGTCTGGACCACCGTGCCGTCCGGCGCCAGCAGATCATAGGTCGCCGGCGCGTTCGACATGCCGGTGACGTGCCACAGGGTGAAGCTCACCGTCGCGTCGCCGGTCCGCAGGGCGTGGTCGGTCACCTCGTCGGGCACCGCCAGCGAATCCACCGCCTGGAAGTCGAGCACCTTGGGCGATTGCGTCGTCGGATCGTTGCACGAGCCCGCGATCGCCACCGTCGGCGCCGCGAGGTTGGGCGTGTTGTTGTTCAGCGTCATCGTCACCGCGCCGAACGTCCCGCCCGCCGTCGGCAGGAACGTCACCACCAGGTTCGACGCCGTGCCCGGCGCCACCGTCAGCGGGTTCGGCGAGGCCGAGAAGTAGGCGCTGCCCGTTCCGGCGAAGCCGATCGGGCTGACGACCAGGTTCGCGTTGCCGCTGTTGGTCACCACCACCGTCAGGTTCGAAGCGGCGTCCCGGTCCACCTCCCCGAAATCCAGCGAGGACGGCGACACGCCGATGCTCGGCGCGGCGATCGAGAAGTAGAAGACGTTCGAGACGCCCGAGATGTCGCCGACCCACTCCGGATCGTAGTCGTGCCCGGCCAGGCTCAGGACGTAGCTGCCCCAGACCATGTTCGTCTTCGCCAGCGTCGTGGAGACCGCCAGCGGCGAGGCCTTGCCGTCGCCGTTCGCGCCCGTCGCCACCGCCGCGGCCGAGATCACCGCGTTGCTGCGCTTCAAGGTGTAGTGGTTGCTCGCCGCGAAGACGCCGCTGCCGACGTCCTGGATGCTCCACCCGATGGCGAACCCGCCTCCCGGCACGTCGCCGATCGCGATCGACGGCCCGTTCGCCGAGGTGTCCGGCGTCGTCGAGCCGTTCACCAGCGGGACCGTGATGACCGGCGCCGCCGCGTCGTCGTCGACCACCTGGAACACCATGGGCGAGCCCGAGCCATAGGTGGTGATCTGGATGTTGTCGATCGTCATGCGGTCGTCGCCGGTTCCCTTGTTGGTGATGGAGAGGACCGCGTCGCCCGAAAACTCCAGGTTCGCCGCCGAGAAGGTGTAGACGGTCGAGCCCGACGGGGTGGTGGTGATGGTCCCCACCACCGTGCCGTTGACCTTCACGTCCACGTTCATCGCCCCGCTTTCGCTGAACGGGAACTTGTAGTTGAACGTCACCGCCGAGATGCCGTCCGGGATCGTCGGCGAGGTCAGGTGACCGCCAAACCGCGTGGTCGGCGCCTTGTTGGTGAGCGTCTGGTCCCATCGCGTCTGGGCATAGGTCCAGTTGCCCAGGACGCAGTTGGTCGCCGTGCCCGCCAGATAGGAGCTGGCGGTCCCCTCCTGGACGGCGTTGTCGAAGGTCTCCAGCAGCTCCTGGGCCTCGACCGCCGCGCCATAGGTCTTGTTGGTGGAGCCGATGCCGTTGGAGGCCGTCAGATAGGTCCACACCTTGTAGCTGTCCGACGGAGTGCCCGGCCAATAGCCGGCGTGCGTGGCGTTGGAGAGCGCGACGCTCTTCCCGTTGGCGCTGACCCACGATTCGAACGTCTTGTTCGTCAGGATCTTCGTGCCGCCGCCGTTGAACAGGTCGTAGGTGGCGGCGGAGATGCCGAGGGTGTGATAGGCCTGCACGACCACCGAGAACACGCCCGAGGTCACCGCCCCGTCGGTGACCTGGTTGGTCGTCCCCACCGCGTAGGCGTCCACGACCGGCGGATTCGTCCCGGAGCTGGCGATGCCGGCGCCGACCAGCGGCACCGTCACGGGGCTCTGGTCGGAGGAATTGGTGAGGAAGAGCGTCCCGGAGTAGGACTGGATCGCGTTCGGCATGAACGTCGCGGTGAACGAGTTGCTCTGGCCGTAGTAGATGGTGCTCAGGCTGCTGGCCGAAAGCGAGAAGTTGGTCGGGTTGGTCCCGCCCAGCTTCAGGGAGGACACGGTCAACGGCACGTTGTCCCCGCCCGTGTTCTGCACCCAGAAGGTCACCGTTTCCGTCCGGTCCGTCTCCGTGTTGCCGAAATCCACGGACATCGGGCTCACCTTGATGCCCGGCTGGCCGATCAGGGCCGGCCAGATGCTGGTCACGCGCAGCTCGTCGAACAAGGCGCCGCCCAGCCATTGGTCGCCGCTGCCGGCCTTGAGGCGGATGCCGGTCACCTGATCGATCGCCATGCTGCTCCACTCCAGATCCCAGCTCGACGGCTCGGTGGCGGGGATGTTCAGGCCCTTGTGGAAGGCCTTGAGCTTGGCGGTGTCGGTGCCGAAATCGTACTTCAGCACCACCCAATACCAGCTGTTCGTGTCGGCGCCGTAGGGGTTGAAGTTGTAATCGCAATTGCCGGCGCCCCCCCGGTAGATGTCGAGCTTGCGCCAGCGGCCCCCGACCTTGCCGAATTCGAGTTCCTCGGTGGTCCCGTTCATCAGCGCGATCGTCATCCAGCGGTCGGCCCCCTCGCTGTCCCCCTCGTAGCGGTAGGCCATGATGGCCGACACGTAGATCGCGCCGCTGTTGGTCGAGGGAATGGCGCGCGTGGCCGTCCCCGAGCGGTACGCCCCGTCCAGGCTGATGAACGCCCGGTTGCCGCTGAGGGTCGCCTGGTTCGAGGGCGCCGTGAAGAACATGGGGCGGCCGTCCGCCGTGTCGTTGGTGAGCACGAGCCACGAGGCTTCGCCGCTGGTGGCGAGCAGCCAGTTGGAGCCCGCCGCCCAGTTGCCGCCGCCGCCCTTGTTGGTGAAGCTCGCCGCGTTCAGCGCCACGTTGGTGTAGGAGAAGGTTTCGGCCACCACGCCGGCCTGGTAGACCTTCGTCGTCACCGGGGAGCCCGAGGCCACCAGGCCCGGGGAGTAGTAGGTGCTGCCCCCGTCCACATCCACGCTGAAGAGCTTGTAGTGGTTCGTCGAGCCCGGCGGGATCACGTGTTCGCGGAAGTCGGCGGCGGAGCCCTTGTAGACGACCCGCGCGTTGCCGATCGTGTCGCCCGGGTTGTAGGTCGTATTCTTCGTCGGCGTTCCGATGACCGGCGCGTTCGTCCACAGCACCAGGACGGGCATCGCGCCCGCGTTCGCCGAGATCTGCGCCCGAGCCATCTCCCGGCCGTCCGGCGTCACCGCCGCCGACGCCGGATTCTCCACCAGCCGGCGGATGCCGACGTCGGAGGCGCTCCATTCGCCCTGGCTGGAACTCGTGCTGTTCGTGCCCCGCACCCAGTAGTAGTACAGGACGCCGGCCTCCGCGTCCGAGTCGTCGTAGCTCGTCGCGTTCGCCGCCGCGCCGGCCAGGAAGACCGCGTCGTCCGTGTCGTCGATCTGGCTCCGCCAAATGCCATAGCCCGTCTCGCCGGCGATGTCGGCCCACTGCACCACGACTTTCTCCGTGTCCGTGTTGTCGGACGCCGAGATCGCCGTCTCCGCCAGCTTCCGATAGCCCGGCTCGCCGGCGACCGGCAGGTCGCTCTGCGCGGACAGGGCGCTGTTCGTCGCCCGCACCCAGTAATAGTACTGCTGGCCCGGCGTCCCGGCATGGTTGTAGGTGACCGTGTTCGCCGCCGTGGCGGCCAGGAAGGTCGCCGAATTCGAGGCGTTCGACGTGTGATACCAGATCGAATACCCCGTCTCGCCCGCGTTCGAATCCGTCCAGGTGATCGTCGCGTGGTTGGTGCTCGCGCCGTCCGTGGCCTGCACGTTCTGGACCATCGGCAGCTTGCGGAAGCCGGAATTGGAGACGGAGAGCGCGCTGGCCCCCATCGCGTTCGACGCCGAGACCCAGTACCAGTACTGCGTCCCCATCCCGGCCCCCGAGTCGTCGTAGGACACCGTGTTCGCCGCCACCGTCGCGATCACCGCGGCGGTGTTGGTGGCGCTCGACGCGCTCCGCCAAATCCGGAAGTTCTGCTCCTTGTCGTTCTGGTCCGTCCACGTCACCTGGACATGCTCCTCGATCGTCCCGTCCGTGGCGTTCACCCCCGTCGGCACCGGCGGCGGCCCCGCGATCGTCGTCACGTTCGTCACCACCGAATTATCGCCCGTGCACTCCGCCCCCGTCGCCGCCACCCGCCAGTAGTACGTCACCGAGTCCTCCAGCCCCGTCACCACCTGGCTCGTCCCCGCCACCGGCAGGCGCTCGAAGCCGGGGACGTAGGAGCCGACAAGTCCGCCCGTGACCTTGACGTCGTCCAGATAGATGGTGCTGTGGCCCGACGAGAAGCGGAACTTCACGTTCGTGGAACCCGACAGGTTCGGCGAGACGGTCAGCCGGTTGGTCCAGATGGCGCCCGCGGTGGAAACCGCGAACGTGCTGAGGGGCAGCCAGGTCGAACCACCGTCCAGGCTGTAGTGGTTGGTGCTGTTGCCGACGTTGCTGCAATCCACGAAGAAGACCAGTTGCGTGGGATAGTCCACCGCCGGCGAGGCCAGCGTGTCGCCAGGCCCCATGGCGCGGCAGGGACTGCCCGCGCCGTAGTGGGTCGAACCGGTGTCGGCCTCCGTGCCGCCGTCCGTCCAGTCGGCGAAGCTGACGAAGTCCTCGTCGATCAAGGTGAGCCCGCCGCTGCCGCCGAACGTGGCGTTGGTGCTCACGTCGAGGAGGTAGCCGGCCGCGCCGGAAGAGGCGGCCCAGTTGGCGGTGAAGGTATAGGTGTTCGTCGGATTGGCGAAAAGACCCGTCGGCGCGGCCGGGCAGGCCGTCATCTGCGTGCCGCTCAGCGGGGTGCCGCCGATGTAGTAGTTCGCATACGCGCCGGTGCCGTTGTATTCGAAGACCGTCACGGCATAGGTCGTTCCCGCAGCCAGGCCCGACAGCGCGAACGTGCCGCCCGACCCGTCGTAGCAGATCTTGTTGCCGCTGCCCTTGTCCGTCGCGGCCGAGTACGACGCATCCACGCCCGAGGGGCCCGTTCCGTCCGTCGGCGTCCAGCTCGTGGCCGTCCCCGCGCGCACCACCACGATGCGCCGCCCGCCGTTGCCGCTCGTCCAGGTCACCGTCATCTGGTTGGTCGACACCGACGAGAAGGACAGGTCCGACGCATGGCCCGTCGGCTCCGACGCCACGATCGTCTGCGTCCCGCCCGCGCTCGCCGATCCGCTCTTGTTGCCGGCCGCGAAGAGCACGTTGCTGGTCGCCAGCGCGTTCACCGAGAGGGTGTTTCCCGGCGTCGCCCCGGCCGCGACATCCGCCGTCAGGAAGAAATATCCCGTGTCGCCGACGAGGATCGGCTGCGAGAACGCCGCCGCCGCGAACGTCTGCGGGCCCGCCGCGCCCGGGCTGGCGTTCGTGGCCAGCGTGGCGTCGCCCGCGTCCAAGGCGGCGTCGACGGAATACCGCAGCTTCAGGTTCGTCAGGTCGTCCGCGTCGCACGTGCCCGCCGTCGTGAAGGTCAGGTTCGTCAGCGCCGCGTTCGCCACCGTCACCCCGAGCTGGAACTTCAGCAGCACGTTCGCCACCGATCCCTGCTCGAGGGTCCCCGCCCCCACCGTCCCGTTGTTCGCCAGCGCGATCTCGGGCGTCCCCGCCCGCGTCGTCACCGTCCCGTTCGTCGAGTTCTCGCTCACGCAATACGTCCCCTCCGAGCGCACCCGGAAGTAGTACACCGTGTCCGACACCAGCCCCGTCACCAATACGCTCGTCGCCGTCCCCGTCAGCCGGTTCGAATAGCCGTCCACATAGGTGGAGGCCGATGAGGTCAAACTGGTGACCAGGATGCTGTCGAGCCGAGGGAACTGGGTGCCGCTGGCCCCGGGGGATGTAAACCGAACCTTGACTTGGGCGGCATTGTAACTGCCCAAGTCATAATCATATAGCGTGTAGCTGGATGAGGTTGGCCGGTTCGATCCCAGCAGAATCCAATCGGACCCATTGTTGGTGGACACATGGACCGTGATGTCCTGCCTCGGCGCCGATACCGCTCCGTAGGTCGCGCCCGAGAAAGTCAATCCCGCGCCGGGCACTCCGGTTAAATCCATGGTCGGGGTAATGACCTCAGCCGAAGATGAACTCATTTGGATGTAGGCCGAAGCCCCGGAACCGCCTTGGGCCACATTGCTTTCCGTCCACGTCCCGCCAGTTCCATCCCCCAGCGTCCCTTGGTGTTCGGCATTGGTTGCAGGTCCGCTCGCGCCTCCGCTGAAGGTCTCGTTCGTGCTGACGTCGAGGTAGTAGTTGGTGGCGCCGGAGACGGCGGACCAGGCGGAGGTGAAGGCGGTGTAGTTCGTCCAGCTGGCGTAGATCCCCGTCGGCACGGCCGGACAGGTCGTCGCGGTGCCGGCCAGCTCATCGCTCGTCCGGTAGTTCGCCGCCGTTGCCGTCCCGTTGAAGTTGTAGACCCGCACGTAATAGAGCGTGCCAGTGGTCAGCCCGGTGATCTCCACCGAACCGCCGGTGCCGGAATAGACGACGTATCCGCCGCCCAGCGCCGCCCCGCTGCCGTAGGCGGCATTCGCGGAATACCCCGTCCCGTCCGTCGGATCGGCGCTCAGCGCGTTCGTGCCCCGCACCACCACCAGCACCTGCGTGCTGACCCCGGACCAGCCGATGGTCATGGCCGTCTGCGACACGCCTGAGAACGTCAGCGTGTTCGGGCTCGCCCCCGGCTCCGCCGCCATCGTCGCCGTCGGCGCGCTGGTCACCCCCGGCGAATAGTAGTTGTTGTTCACCGAATAGAACTTGAAGTCGTAGGTGCTGTCCGCCGCCAGCCCGGTCGCGCTGGCCGCCGTGAGCGCGCCCTTGTACACCACCGTGCCCGAGCCGAGGGTGTTGCCGTTGGTATAGGTCGAGCCCTGCGTCGGCTCCGTCCAGGACGCGCCCGCCAGCTTGCGCAGCACCATCACGTCGTGGCTTTGCGCGTTCTTCGCCCAGGCCAGGTCGATCTCGCTCGTGGTGTTCACCGCGTCGCGCGTCGCCGTCTGCGCGCTCGGATTGTTGATCGCGCTGACCGTCACGGACAGCCCCGCGCCCGTTCCGTTCACCGCCAGGTTCGACCACGTCGCGCTGCTGGTCTTGTACCAGAAGTTCGTTGAATACGGGCTGCCGTAGTCCATCTGGATGCCCCAGTACCACGTCCCCGTCGCCGTGAAGACGCCCGAGGTGACCGACTTGGCGTCCGTGTTGATGTAATCCGTCAAGGTCCCCGGCGTGCCGCCCGACAGGTCCGAGTTGCCGGCCCGCAGCCACAGCCGCGCCGCGCCGTAGTTGGCTTCGACCGTCCCCCACGACTCGAAGGTGAACACCTTGGCCGTGTCGCCCAGGTAGATCGTCCCCGCCGGCGTTCCCGGCGAGGCGCTGCCACCCGTGTTGCGCGCCCGCGGCATGCTCATCGTCACCGCCGCCGCCGTCGTCCCGGTCGAATAGTACGAGTAGTTCTCGGAGTACACCGTGAAGTAGTACGTCTGCCCCGGCGTCAGGTTGGTCACCGTCAGGCTGCCGCCGTCTTGGCTGCCCGCCACCACCGTCTGGTTGCCGAACG
>CAZREL010000028.1:0-10756 GCA_964599385.1 uncultured Gammaproteobacteria bacterium | reverse complement strand
ATCATGATGTCGAAGGGCTAAACAAAAAACAGGCCGAAAAGATGATTGATGCCTTAACGGCAACAATTATCGAAGAGCTGAAAAACGACCGCGAAGTCACTATCGCCGGTTTCGGTACATTCTTAGCTCGCGTCCGTTATGCGCGCGGTGGTGTTAATCCGCAAAAACCGAACGAAAGAATAACTATCCCGGCAGTCAAAGTCGCAAAATTTAAAACCGGGTACCACCTAAAACAGGCTCTAAAGGGAAACAGATAAATTTTCTACGCCCTGCCGGAAAACATATTTTCTCCGGGTTCTAGGGCGTTTTGTGGCGCCCGTAGCTCAACTGGATAGAGTATTTGGCTTCGGACCAAGGGGTTGCAGGTTCGAATCCTGCCGGGCGCACAGGAAGGGTTGAAATTGATTTTGATTTATTATAAAATGGCTGGGTAGCTCAGCTGGTTAGAGCGTAGCACTCATAACGCTAAGGTCGCGGGTTCGATCCCCGCCCCCGCCACAGAAAATTTTAAATTTCCAATTTGCGCTGTTAGCTCAGCTGGTAGAGCAACTCCCTCTTAAGGAGATGGTCGTAGGTTCGAATCCTACACGGCGCACATGAAAAACAAGTTGATAAAGCTTGTTTTTTGTTAGTCTATAATTATTGACATTTATCAATATAGATGATATTTTAATTAGTTAGTAAAAGTAATTTAATAATTGAATAATAATTAAAAAAGAAAGAAAAATGGAAGGACAAAATGTGCTTTTAATTCTGTTTGCCATAGTCAGCGCGGCAGTGGCAATATGGACGATTTCAAAGAAGACCAAGAACACCAAATCGGAAGCAACTCTGTTAAGAGAAATTGAAGCTGGCGAAAACTTTGGGGTTCAAAACTTAGTTATGCTATCTATTGAATCAATCAGAAAACACTACATGGTTATTCTTAATTCTTATTCTCTTATCCTGCAAGACTTTATCGGCGACGACTTATCATCTGATAATGACATTCTCCGTATTATCGATCAGGAATTGTATGATATCAGCTTAATCAATAGCGAGGACAAGAAAGAATTAATTTATGACATCTTTGTGACCGCGGCCGGTAATATCAAATTAAAACATTGGGTTCCGGTTATTTCCCAGATGGCATTGCGACTCAGCCAAGAAGAAGACGCATTAAACGATGTTAACGCCGTTTATATTTTCTTTGGGGATATTGTAACCTTTAGCGAAGACTTCAAAGCCGAAACATTCGCAGAAGATTGTCTTTGGTCAATTGAAAACTTAGCGCCAACGGACTTAAAAAACAAGGCCCGAGAAATTCTGGATGATTTTACCTTTATTGTTAATGAAAATATTAAAAACAAAAAAATAGGAGGATAAAAAATGGAAACACAATTGCGAATATTTAAATTTTTGTTTTTTGGACTATTACTTTTTTACTTTCTTTTAATTATTTTGTACTACGTACAAACAATACGTAAAGATAAAGAAATAAAAAGAAAAAACGAAAAAGCTCGTAGCTTTGAAGCAATGGCCATGCTGCTCCAATATCTGCTAACGGGTCAAGGAACAATGGATGGGTATTTCGAAAGAATCGAGACTAAGAAATTTATCTATGGTGTGCGCGACATACTAAGAGATCGTTTTTTAGAGGCTTTTGAAAAACTCGAAGTCCATAACGACCTAACAGATATCTATAAGCGGGGCCCAAATTGGGATGCGTTAAGACAGCGCATTATCGAAAAAATGGATCACGAATTAGCCAAAGAACTGTACCTCCACTATTATGCTCTGGAGATAAATAATGCTTTTAAAGTTGGAAACCACTCACCGGAAGATCGGATCAGAATTGCTAAAGACATTAGTTTGGCTGTTATAACAAAAATAGACAAGCCAAAATTAGGAGAAACGGCCGAAAAAATTATCAAGGAATTCGATCTCGGACCGGAACGAACAACGATGCTAATGGCGGAAGTCATTAGGATTGAAAATGGATTACCAGCCGTAATCTAATACAAACACTACAATCAACAAAAGGGGCGCCCTAAAAGCGCCCCTTTTTTTCTTGCTAAAATTAAATTAAAAAGCTTTATTAACTTGACATATTATAATAAATATGCTATAATTCAGGCATAATAAACTTGTAAATTAACAATTAAAAAAGAAGAAACAATGGAAACTTACTTAATTATCGGCTTAGTGGTTTTGGCGGTTACAAATTTTGTAACTTACCGCAAGTTACAATCATCGCGTGGTTATCGTCGAATGGAGAAGAGGCGGCTTGATTTCACGCTTGGCTTCCTCAATAACTCAATCACAAAAGAAATAGCCAACGCGGTTGATTTAAATTTTCTAAGCGATAACAAAATTCTGCCGCAAATACTGTCGCACTACGAAAAAATTTTCCGCGACGGAGAACCAAAAGAAATCGGCAAAAGGTTATCATTTATCAACTCTCTAAACGAGGAAAAGAAAAACTTTTTCCTGCACCAAATGAAATTTGTGGCCGGCACCACTGGCCCGCGCGAATTAGCTAAGCTATTTATTAACACCAGATTCATCTGGCATGTCAACAATCATGCCACTCCTAAATTAGTAACCGACTTTATCCTGTCTGTAATAGAAGGTAGCCGTGTAACTAATAAAAATCGTACAATCAAGGAAGATTTCATACTCGCTTGCGAAGATGAGGTCGTCCAAAATGTACCAAAAAATGAAGAAATGCTGCCCGATGCAAAGATCTTGCTCCAGGCAGATATTATTCATCTCAAAAAAAAGTTCGAAATAAAAAATTAAAAGAACAAACAGAAAGGACACTCTAAAAAAGTGTCCTTTTTTCTTTATTTAAAAGTCCTTTAGAGTCAATATCCACTAAATTTCACCCCTTCCCCCCTAAAGACTTTTAATATATACTATAAAGGGTTTAAAAACCCAAAACATAACAAAATAAAAGAATCTTTCATGAACATTATCATCTTCGGCCCCCCAGGCGCCGGCAAAGGAACGCAAGCCAAACTCATTGCCCAAAAAAATGATCTAAGCCATCTTTCAAGCGGCGAGCTGTCTCGCCAAATGTTAGGTGACAAAAAATTCGGACAAAAAATAAAAAAGTGCTTAGAAGCCGGACAATTGGTGCCAAACAATATCATTATCGGTATAGTTGAAAAATATATTGAAGACAACAGTGAAAAAAGCGGTTTCATCTTCGACGGCTATCCGCGTAATCTTGGCCAAGCCAGAGCACTTGATAAACTCGCCAGACACGATCACACCAAAATAGATTTGGTTATAAATCTAAAACTTAATGAAGAAGAGGCTCTAAAAAGAATATTGCTTAGAGGCGAAACTTCCGGACGCAGCGACGATAATATCAAAACAACTAAAAATCGCTTGAAAGTTTACCGCCAAAGAACCGCCCCGCTGCTTGATTATTATCGCGAACAAGGCAAACTGGAAAACGTCGATGGTTTGCAGCCGATAGGAAAAATTGAAAAAGAAATAGACCGATTAATAAAAGAGATGGCAAAAAAGAAAAAAGAGCTTAAGTAGCTCTTTTTTGTTGTTGGTCAATATTTCTTTTGCTATAATTTATAATACGCATAAATAAAAATATGAAAATCAAAAAAATATACGTCGGCAGCTGGTATCCGCGAACTCTCTTCCATCTTAACGAGCTTCATCAATTTCTATCAGATGGCAGCAGCGATTTATCTCTAAACAAAGAAAAATTGCAAGCGCTTAAAAAAGAATTAAATCCTAAAGACGTTAAAATAGAACAAGATTTCGGACGGTCAATTCTATCGGCTAAATTTGGAAATTATGAATTCGAGGGACATGAAAACGGCCTAACCTTGCTAAGCAGCCAAAAAATCAACGACAAAAAAATAGATGATGAAATAAAAGCGTTGAGCGAGTTTGCCTTCCAAAACGTTTTTTCATCATTTGGCTATATTTACAGCCAAGGAGCGCCGATACCAAAAATATTTTCCGCCATGAAATCGGTCATGCCCTACACAATCTTGGCAGATAAAACCGACAGAGATGAAATTGTTAAATTTCTTAAAGACAGAAAACAAACCATAGAAAAGGAATTTAAAAACAATAACATTTCCGTATATTATGGGCAAAGTATAGTTATCATAATCGGCGACACAAAACACGGAGAAAATATTGCCAAAGAATGCGTCTACTATCTTCATGATGCCGAAAGCCAATTCCACAGAATTCTTAACATGCACCGTTTCATCTGGGAAGAAGTCAGCGCTATTAAATCAAAAAAGGTAATCAAATACAAAGATTTATCCAAAACGAGAGATTTGATAATGGAAATAGAATCCGAAGTCGTATTTTTTAAATCAAGAATAAGCCAGCTGGACAGCATTCTCAAAGACCAGGCCGCCAGGGTTGAAAAATTAGCCAAGAAAGGCGATTCCGTCTGTCTCGGTTTCATCGACGGCTTCCAAGCTTTAATTAGCTCGGGAGAATATGTTAAAAATCTGTGGACCATGACCGAAGATTATTTAGCCGGTGCTTCAAAACTGATTTCCACTGTCTACCAAGAGAGCTCAGCTAAACAGATGAATACTTTGCAATTTGTTTTCATCATCAGCGCTGTTGCGTCTATTGTATCCATGGGAACAATGATAGGGGCTGATGTTTTCCTTAGATTTAACGAGGTAAGCGGCGCTGTCGAAGGCAGTATGAGAAGTTTCTCCATACATGACTTAGGCAGACTGGGCGGCACATCGATTCTTATTGGTTCAATCTTATACTTCTTATGGATGAAGGCCTATGAAAATTTTGCCGGATCAAAGATAACCGACCCGGCCGTTATTGCTAATAGCGAATTGGAAAAAATCAAAAAAATGATTGGTTAACCAAAAAATAAAAATAAAAAAAAGACGAGAACAAAATTCTCGTCTTTTTTAAAACCAAATTACAAACTATTTTTTCTTGGCTTCTTTTACTTCTTTATTATCTCCATCCTTCTCTTTCTTAAGCTCAGCTAAGATTGCTTTTCTAATTTCCGCGGATAATTTATGATCATCTTTAATCATTTTTTTAGCCGCTTCACGACCGGTGCCAAGCTTTACTTCGCCAAAAGCATAGGAATTACCGCTCTTTTTGATTGTTCCGTATTCGACTCCCAAATCAACCAAATCGCCGGCAATCGAAATGCCTTCGTTATACATAATATCAAATTCACAAGTTTTAAAAGGAGCGGCTACCTTATTCTTAACAATTTTAACCTTTACGCGATTACCGATAATTTTTTCACCTTGTTTGATTTGAGCGGCACGTCTAACTTCAATACGAACCGAGCAATAAAATTTTAAAGCATTGCCACCGGTTGTTGTCTCCGGGTTACCGAAGAAAACACCGATTTTATTTCTAATTTGATTGATAAAAATAACAACCGTTTTGGTTTTAGCGATAACAGCCGTTAACTTTCTTAAGGCTTGACTCATGAGTCTGGCTTGTAGACCCATATGCTGATCTCCCATGTCTCCTTCAATTTCTTTCTGAGGAACTAAAGCGGCAACAGAATCGACAACAATAACATCAACCGCATTGGAACGAACCAGAGTTTCAACAATGTCTAAAGCCTGCTCGCCGCTATCCGGTTGAGATAACAACATTTCTTTAACATTAACACCAATCTTAGCGGCGTATTCCGGATCAAGAGCGTGTTCGGCGTCGACAAAAGCAGCGATACCGCCCATCTTTTGAACTTCCGCAACAATGTGCTGAGCTAAGGTTGTTTTACCTGACGACTCCGGACCATAAACTTCAATGATGCGTCCGCGAGGCACACCGCCAATCCCGGTTGCAATATCAAGGGACAAGCAGCCGGTTGGAATTGCATCAACATCAACTTTGGCAACTTCGCCAAATTTCATGATTGCTCCCTCGCCAAACTTACTTCTAATTTGATCTATGGCAGTCTGCGCCGCTTCCGCTCTGCCGTCTTTGTCTGTCGCGTGCACGGCAACGGACTTCTTTTCTTTTTCCTTGGCCATAATATTTATGGTTAAATAATAATTTTTTAAAAAATAAAAAGGGCTCTAACGCCCTTTATTATAGCATAAATCATTCAAAAAATCATAAAAAATAAGCCGGCAATAAAACAATAAAATCTCAAGTTTATTCTAATTTTGTTTTAGCCCATTCTTCTTTTATTTTAGCGAAAAAATCAGCCCAAGCACTATTTCCGTTTTCAATGTCGCTACTAATATGAACATCGCCCGAATCAAGTGCTTCGTTAAAGCTTTTTGAAATCGCATCAACGTCAACATTAGAACTTAGAGGAATCCTGCTCTCAAGATTGGCGCGTCCCAAATCAGCGGCTGCCGAAGCCAAGGCGCCAATAACCGAATTAACAGTTTTCCAGACGGCATTATTTTGCCAACGTTCTTTAACAAAAACATCATCATTAAAAGACAAAGAAGAAAAAACCGCCAAGATGCCGAACAAAGCAATTAATGCGGCATATTTTAGAAAACCGAATATTTTAAACATATGTTTCTGCTTATGCCTCTATTTTAACACGAAGTCAAAAAAACATCATCTCAATAAATTTTCTGCAATGCTTAGTTCATCCGGACTATTTACACCCATTGCTTCATGAGCTTCGATGCCGGAAGTTGAAACAGAGAAGTTTTCTTCAAAAGCAATCTTCACCATGTCGGTCAAATAATATTCTTTGTTATTATTATCATCACGCAAACGGCTAATATTTTCCATTAACCAGTTTTTATTAAAGCACATAAAACCGGGATTAACTTCAGTAACCATTTTTTCCTCATCGCTCGCGTCTTTAAATTCAACTATTCTTTCGACGTTGCCGTCAGCACCTCTGATAATTCTGCCCCAATGATAAAAATTTTGGCGCCAATCATCAAAGTCGGGCAAAACAGCCGGCATGATTGTAACGGCTTGGGGGTTTAAAGAAGCAAATAACTTAATCGAATCGCTTTTCAAAAACGGATGATCGCCATACAAAACTAAAACTTTATCAGCGCTCTCCGGTACAAAAGGCAGAGCGCAAGACACGGCATGTCCAGTTCCGAGCTGTCTGTCTTGAACGGCAAAATCAACATTATAGTCTTTTAAAGCTTCGGCAATGATATCTTTATTATCCGGCGACACGACAACTATCGGTCTAACATCAACCTCGGAAGAAACAACGGAATCCATTAAATAAGAAATCATCGGGCGGCCATTTAAGGGAACGAGAACTTTAGGCAAATCAGAACCCATACGCGTGCCTTTGCCGGCGGCTAAAATAACGATTTTGGTCATAGTATTATCTTCTTTATTTCCTCAACTTTTTCTTGTGCTTCTTCCACACTTTTTGCCTCAGCATATATTCTGATAATCGGCTCCGTATTAGAAGCGCGCAAATGCAGCCAAGATTCTTTAAAATCTATCTTTATTCCATCAATATCATTTATTGCTATAACGTCTGATTCGCTTTCAGACATTTTTTCAGAATAAATTTCTTTTACTTTTTTTAAAATTTCCGCAACATTTATTTCCGGAGAAAGTTCAACTCGATCTTTTATCATTTTATAATCGGAAAATGTCTTTCTGCATTCAGACATCTTCTTGCCGGAAACAGCCAAAGCGCTTAAAAATAAAGTTAAACCGATAACGGCATCACGGCCATAATGCAGTTCAGGAAAAATAATGCCGCCGTTGCCTTCACCGCCGATAACCGCTTTATTTTTTTTCATGGTTGCAACAACATTCACCTCTCCGACCGCTGAAGCCTCATATGAAGCGCCATAAGCGCCGCACTGGTCTTTTAAAGCACGAGATGAGGAAAGATTCGAAACCGCTGCTTTTTCATAGACAGAAGGGCGCAGAGCCTCAAGAGTTTCAAAATTGCTCAAGACGTAATCAGCTACAGCAACAAGGGTATACTCTTCACCAAACATATTCCCTTTTTCATCAATAAAAGCCAAGCGGTCGACGTCCGGATCAACAACAATTCCTAAATCAGCTTTTTCTTTAACAACCAATTCTTTAATAGCGCTTAAATTCTCATCAAGCGGTTCCGGCTTGTGAGCAAAGTTTCCATTTGACTCGCAATTGAGTTCAATAATATTTTCTTCTTTCAAGCCAAGCGACTTCAAGATTTTAGGAATTATTATGCCGCCCACGGAATTAATGCCGTCGATAACAACTTTAAAATCGGCAGCTGCTATCTTTTCTTTTTCAACAAGTGGCGCTTTAAGGCAGGCGTCCAAATGATCATCAATCAAAAACGCATTATAATAATAATTACCAAGAGCATCTTCTGTAACAAATTCCCAATCTTCTTTAGCGGCAATTTCTAAAACTTGGGCACCTTTTCCAGTATTTAGAAATTCACCATTCCTATCTAAAAATTTTAAAGCATTCCACCCAGCCGGATTGTGAGAGGCTGTCAAAATAATTCCACCCTGAGCTTTTTCTTTAGCAACAATAAATTCTACTGTTGGCGTGCTGGCTTGACCCAGATCAATCACATCAACCCCAAGACTTAAAATTGTCCCAACAACAACATCTTTAACCATCTCGCCGGAAATTCGACCATCACGGCCAAGAATAATCTTCGGCTTTATATCTTGATTTTCGATTTTTAACAAAGAAACATAGGCGGCAACAAAACGGATAATATTCAAAGGATTCAAATTATCTCCCTCCCTTCCTCCAATGGTTCCTCTAATACCAGAAATTGATTTAATAAGCGGCATATAAGTGTTTATAAAAGGGGCTTGAGAAGTCAGCTTCCGGCCCCCTATTTACCTATTAATATTACCCTATTTTCGGAAAAATAAAAGCCCCCTAAGTCATTTTTGACCGGGGGCAAAGTACTTTTTTTAATTTTTTACCTGAATAACTAAAGGGAAAATAATCCCGCTAACAAACCAAGTGTCTCTGAAAGATGTTGAAATCGGATTGAGACCATTCCTGGAAGCTACCATTTTTTGGCCAGCGTTGCCGCGACCATAAGTCCCAAAAACAATCATGCTTTTACCATCACAAAGATCTTTATAATCATAATATAAATCTTCCCAAGTACCATGTTCGGCGCCAATCTTCAAACGAAAAGCTTCTACATCGGCAAATTTAACTAAATCAGGAAAAACGCATAAAGCAATTTTTTTAGTTTGTATCCCTTCTCCTGAAATTTTCAAATCCAGATTTTTTCTGGCCAAATCGCTAATTTTTCTATTTTCCTCATTAATTGCTTTCCGCAACTCATTATAATCAACCTTAATTTCAACGTCAGAATAAATTTCAGGATAAACATTAGAATGAGATTCAAAATTAGTCTCAGTTTCGGTCTCAACCTCAATTACTGAATTTTCTTCAAGATAATCGGAAAAATTAATGTATTCTGGACTTTCATGACTTTCAGGAATTTCAGGATCCTTGAGATGTCCATAGCTTGGATTAATTTTAATGTTTAACAGTAAAAAAACTAAAACCAAGATAACTATCAATATAATCTTTGATATGAAGTCTAATTTTAACTCAATAAAAAAACCAAAGATAATTGATGCGAGCAATAAAATGATTGCGCCCAAAGGCAATCCGAGAAAAATTTTCTTATCAAACTTTTTCATTTTTCATTATTTTTTTGTCATTAAACCTGCACCACTCCTTCTGATTTCTGAAGAGCTGTTAAAATACGCGAGTTAAAAGTACTATTGTACTCATCATCCTCTTCTTGAGAGGGGATTACTATAGCACTGCCATTTTCAATACCACGAATTACACGATCAACCCAAATTTCGTAGTTGCCTGAATTCCAGAAATTTTCTAGATCATGTCCCTTAACCTCTTTTTCAAAAGCCAAAGTCCGTTCTTTAACAACAAATACTTCCTCTGTGTTAAGTTCATATTTAACACCCTCTAAACAAAGAAGTTCTTTGTTGAGAAAATGATAAACGGACTTTTCCAAATTTATTAAATTTGGGTCCTCTGTGTCACGACGAGTCGTTGTGGTAAAGCTTTCAAGCAAACCTTTAAAAGTGCGCCTGGTTTTGTAGTCAAATGAATAAATCATGTCCGGTTCTTTGTCACTAACCGGTAATTGATATTCCAGCCAAACCGACGGATCGGCATCGCAAAATTCATAAAAGAATTCGCGTTCTGGACTAATTTGTAACTCTTCGACAACCTCCACCTTTTTTTGATTCCAAGTACAAGAGTACATACCGAAAAATCCAATCAAAATAATTGATAATGCTACAAATTTTCTCATTTTACAAATTTTTTAAATTGTTAACGTTCTTTTTATTTATTTCTACTATTTTTTAATACGTCAGAATAATAGCATATATATTAAAAAAAGTCAATAAATAACAAAAAAATTGGCCATTATAAGCCAATTTATTTATAGATTTTAGTAATAAAAAACACCATTGTTCTGGCGGCGACCTACTTTCCCAGGGCTCAGGCCCAAGTATCATCGGCGCTGGAAGGCTTGACTTCTGAGTTCGAGATGGGATCAGGTATGACCCTTCCGCTCAGACCACCAGAACAATAGTGTCTTTTACTATTGTATGTTTTGAAAACTGAAATGTTAAAACTTCTGAAACACCTATATATCCTCTCGCTTATAAAAACAAAAGTGTGAGAAAATCAAACGACTTATTAGTAGTGCTCCGCTCAATGCATTACTGCACTTACACGTACACCCTATCAAGGTCATAATCTCTGACCAGTCTATGAAACCTAATCTTAGAGACAGCTTCGCGCTTAGATGCTTTCAGCG
>CAZREL010000027.1:3947-10922 GCA_964599385.1 uncultured Gammaproteobacteria bacterium | reverse complement strand
GGCATCACATATTCCCCGTCCAAATATTTCTCTTCATAAATAAAACGAAAAGTATCGCCGACCCTTGGATCCATCGCAAAATCTATCGACCACTCCAAAGTATCCGCCAAGGCGATAATCGCTCTCTCGTCGATATTGTTTTCGGCAGCCGCCTCATAAAGAGAAGTTTTTATTTCTCCTTCCTTGGTAACAATCTTAGTCTCGTAAGGAATCGGCCCAAACTTCGCTTCATACTTATCATCATTAATATCTATTTCTAACTGCTCTTCAGTGTTCGGTTTATAAACTATGCGAATCAACTTTTCATTATCCTTTTTATAAAAAAATTCAATTTGATAACCGGCTCTAATTTTGGCAAAATCATAATGATCTTTAGCGGCTTCGTAAATCACCGCCGAAGAAGAAGCATCCAAACCGGCTCTTTCCATCACCTTGCCGTATGTATCTCCATCTTCAATTACAATAAGTTCTTTCCGAAAAGGGCTCTCTTCTGCAACCGCACCGACAGCTTCATTTTTATTTTCATCAATTAAAACTGCGTTGTTGTCTCGATTCCGCAAAAATAAGAAAAGCCCGGCTGCAAGAACCAGGCTTATCGTTATGACGTATTTTAAATATTTTTTTATAAACATTGTTTTTAAATATTGCCTTTCAATTCTACTATTTAAGGACTTTAAAGTCAAAAAACCCGCGGCTGTTAAGCTGCGGGTCTGCAAATTTTCCACTTATTCAAGAACTTGTTTGAGAGTCTTTCTATGAACTCTACCCACATCACTCCCCAAAAAAATGAGGAAAAAAGAGATAATGAGTAAGCTGTCAGTAATTGACCGATAGCAATTGGCGGTACAGAAAAATCGATGTTTTCTAAAAAATAATTAACAATGAAAAGCTTTATAAGGTAAACATTAGGTCCTATTAAAGACAATTTAATGCCTCCCAAAAGCCATCTTTGCCTTATTTTCACCCCAAATATTTTTAAAATATAGGAAGGCAAATCCTTCATGTATTTTATAAAAATAAGGGATTCCAACAAATCGGTCACTAAAGTAACCGAACGGAAAACAAACGATTGTTCCGGCATCATGCCAACTACAACAACTTCATAGAAAAACAAAATAACGTTCATTAATAAGAGGAAAAAATAGAAGGATAGTACTCTTCTGGCTGATCTTGATAACATCTTATATCCTCCATCTTTTAGTTCTTAATTGAATTTTTAAAATACTATTCGATAAAATTATAATAAAATCATAAATCTGTCAATATTTTCAATATTTTATTAAGATATTGACAACAAACAGAAATAATATTATCTTAAATCATAAGTAATTTAACAACTAAACAAATAATTAAAGACGGAGGAAAAAATGAAAAAATTAGCAAAAACTCTAATTTTAGTGCTTATAACAATTGCTCTTATAGTGATTTGCACCGGGGAGGCTTTTTCACAGAATAGCCTGGTTGATAACAAAGAATGGAAAAGTTCTGACACACCGGCTGAAGTTAAAATAAGGCTTGAGTTAAAAGACAATATCGCCAAACTTATCATTGACCTTAAAGGCGAAGTAACTGAGATAGAGAGCGAATACATATATATAAAGAGTGCTCAAACAATCAGTTTATTTTCGGAAAGCGGAGAGGAAGTTGTTTTTGGAATGAAATTTACAGACAACGGCGAAAAAATGGAGTTGCTTGTTGGTGGAGAACATTTAGCTTATTTTGAAAAAGTGCACTACATTACACTATACAAAATTCAAAAAAATAAAGCGGCGGCACAAAAAGCAGTTCAACCTCAGAACGAACACAAAAGTCTCTTTAATGACGGATCTTTTCTTGATCCATATTTAGAGCAATATTACGGGACTTCCAATCCCGAAGTTCTAAAACAAATTTATCAAACACAGCAAAACAGCGGCTACACGCCATCAAGCGGTACGTCGACAAATTCCAGACCAATTTGCACCGGCTGTTTCGGAAGCGGTAGATGTAGAGCTTGCGGCGGTACCGGCCATCAGTCGCACTACGGATACTCCACTAAGTGCTCTTGCAATAACGGTGAATGTTCAAGTTGCCGAGGAACGGGAAGGCTATAATTTTTCCAAACAACAAAAAAGGAGATTGATGAAATCTTCTTTTTTTCTTATAAAAATACTTAGTGAACAACAAACTCGATAACGGCATTATTATTTTTAGCGGAAATTTTTACTCTCCCACCGATTGGGAAAGTAAACAATGGCGAACTGTGTCCGAAATCGGCACCGGCAATAATCGGTAAATCGGCTAATTCTTTTTTGCCGGCGATTATATATTTTAACTTATCTAAAGTTGTGTCGACATTTTTTTGAAAACGGCCGATAACTATTCCCTTCACTTTATTAAAACCCGGCTGATGAATTAAAGACTGCAAATTCCTGTCAAACTCAACGCTAAAAAGATTTCCCGCTTGGTCATCATCTTCAATAAATAAAATAGCATCTTCAATTGCTGGCATGAATTTTGTTCCCTGTAAAAGATTTAAAGTGCAAAGATTGCCGCCAATTAAATTCCCCTCGGCCTCACCTTCGTGAATAATTTGCAATCCATCATTTTTGATAAATTCCCTATTCTCCTGATCCAAATACCAAGCATCATCACTCCACTCGCTTGAAGCTTTAATTTGATAGGCTTCATTTTGCGACAAACATTTCAAAAAATATTCAACGCTATATTCCAAGCCCTTTTTCATGCCAAAGGTTGAGAAATGCGGACCGATATAAGTCACTAATCCGGTTTTAGCAAAAATGGCATTATTAAGAGCGGTGATATCGGAATAACCGCAAATAATTTTCGGATTATTTTTTATTAAATCGTAGTCAAGATAATCCAAAAGCTGATTAGAATTAAACCCGCCAATAACGGTTAAAATCGCCTTAACGTTTTTATCGGCAAAAGCCTCATTAATATCTTCAACCCTTGAAGCAATTGAGGATGACAAAAATATATCTTTTTCTTCGCAGTGTTTGGAAAAACTAACCTTATATCCGGATGATTCCAATTTAGCAACGGCCGTTTTTATCGTGTCATCAGACAAAAGAGCTAAGCTTCTGGCCGGAGCAATGATCCTTATTTCATCTCCCGCTTTTAATTTTTCAGGAATTATAGTTTGCATATGACATTATTTTATTTCAACTATTTCAAAATTATCATTAACAGTAAAATATCGACTAACACCTATTGAAGGTGCGTCTGCGAAAGATTCATCTTTTTGGCGTTCAGCATAATTTATGATTATTTTTCCATCAATATATTCGGAACTTTGCGGAGCAATCCTATCTCCTAAAAATACTGGCTCAGATAAAAATTTTCCTTTTTCTGAACCAAGGGCCGCTAAAAGATAGAAAAATGTGCCGCTACCACCTGGCTGAGCGGTTGATAAAAACACCATATCGTCAAAACCGTCTTTATTAAAATCACCTTCAACTTCATTACCAAAATATTTTAATTCACCGTCTGAAGCCAATCTGCTAATTTCAACATCAACTGCGCGATTAAGATCAAAAGTTTCTCTCTCCTTTTCACATTCCAATCTTTCTTGATCGGGATAATTACCGCAATTAACATAACGAGCAATAAATCCGATAGAATAAACTTTATCGCTTATAACTGTCGCGTAATGATATTCGGTATAAACAGAACCCGCTGCTCCTTCGCTAAAAGCGGCCATACAATATTTTCTGCCATTAATTTCAAATTTACCGGTGCGTAAAGGAAGGCTTGATTCCGCTGCGCTTTCCTCGCAATTTATCAACCCGTCTTCAACCCAAAATTCCAAGCGAGGATAAACGTCCACTGCATAGATCCCAGTACTATAATTTTGAAAAGAAATATAATCAACCTTGAAACTCTTTGGTAAAAAAGCTATTAGATTTTCTTCCGGTGTAGGCAAATGTTTTATACCGGCAATTTTAATTGTGCCGGCACTAATATATAAATCATTTTCTTCATCTATTAAAGTGCCGTACACTTCAAGATTTTGACCTATTTTTATTTTACTAAGAACATTGCCATTCTCATTACTCAAAGTTTGTAATCTATAATAATTATCTTGATCATCCTTAATGCTAAAAACACATAAATCATTATGCGGAATATTTTCATCCTTCACCGGCAAGCAAACAAATTTCCCAGAAACGACAAACATTCCTTTCTTCGATTCTTCATATTGAGCTTGTATTTTAGCCAGAAACGCTTCTTCGGAAGTATTGACAACACTACCCGCTCGGTCATTTTTCAAAAATATAATTGCCAAAATTGAAAGGACTGCTAATTCTAAAATTAAAATTAAAATACGGAAAACTTGCTTTGTTTTATTTTTTTCTATCATCACGCTGATTAAAATCGGCAGAAAAAACAATGATAACAAAACAAAAAGCCAAGTCTCGCCTTGCCAAAAATAATAGGTTCTTAATATCTCATTGAAGCTAAGATGGCGAATATAAAAATTCATGAAAAATTCAAAAACTAAAGTCATCAATAACCAAATTCCGCCGACAAAAAATAAATCGCTTTTTTTATATAAGCCGCGATTTTTCTTTAAAAAAATATAAATAACTATAAAGAATAAAATAATACCGGTTAAAGAACTGATTTGATGCGCCCAAGGTCCGATATATGGCTCAAGAAAAGGTTTATAGGTTAATTCCCTAACAGTGGCGTTCAACAAGGCCGCAGCTAACAAAACAAACCAAAACAATATTGATTTAAAGCAAAAATTTTTCATATAAATAAATTATAGCATATTTAGATAAAAACCTATTTAACAAAACAAAAAAAGCAGACACTTTTGTGTCTACTTTATGGGGTACAGTTCAAAGAAACCGACAAAAAGAATTGATAAAATTCTCGGGACCCAATACAAAAATTTGTTTTTCATAATATTGATGATTAATATTATTTGTTTTCAACAAAAATTCGGCCATCAGGGGCAGCACACTGGGGAGGATTAGACTTCATGATTGAAAAACCAGCGTTCACACAAGAATTATAATCAGTTATCTCCTTTAGCAATTCATTGCATTTCTCATGGCTGGCAGTATCACTCTTAGGCAGGCAGTCTCTTAATTCATCAGCGATAGTCTTCGTTATATTACTTAAAAGGTTAGATTGATAGAAATGGAAAGAATCGGATATCTTTTGATCAAAACAATTATCATAAAAAAATCCTAAACCAATCTGACATTCCTGTCCTGTGCTCCAAAAAGCGATTTTCTTTTGAGCGGGGCTATATATTATGTAATTCGTATAATTAACCGGGCATAAAGTCGAGCCTAAATCATTGCCGTCACCATTTATTTCTATCCGATAATTACCGCTATATTCAGTCGCTATCTTAGTCTTATAGCTACAGCCAGGACCAAGTTTCTGTTTAATGATTTTATCCAAATCGGCCTCATTTTCAACATTTAAAATAACAAAATGCCAAGCTAAAGGATGTTTATAAGTATTATCATATTCGGGAACAAAGGTGTTTTCCTGCTTTATTATTTCTCCTGTTTGTAAATCAGTTGACACGTCATATTTTTGATGGAGATAAAAATTGTTATTTTTACTTAATACTTGATTAGGGAGTAAAACGTCTATACCTTTTGGGAAATTAGCCCAAAGTTTGTTATCAATGGACAGTGATGGATAACGGAACGTAAAACCGTATTCTTCATTTTTATAATCCACCCATTTAATAGACTCTCTAACATCTTTGGTTATCATTAAGCTCCAAATAGAATAAAAACGAGAATAGTGGCGCTGAGTTGCTATGACCGCATTATCATCTTTATCTTTGAAAAAATAACCGGAGCCCATCTGATCAATAAATTCATAACCTTGATTTTTCAGAAGACCAGCTAAAACTTCTTCGCCTTTTTTACTCTTAGTCAAATACTTATCTCCATCCATGTCTAATTTAACAATTTTATCTTGCGTAAGATTTAATCGTATTACTCCTTTTATTAATGGGGTAGGATTTCCCTCTTGAAAAATCACCGGCCTATATAACAAAACTACTGAGACTGAAATAACTATAAGTAATCCCAAAAAAATAAGTATTTTATTTCTTTTTGTTATTTTCATATTTTTTTATTAATAAAGCAATACCTCTGATAATAATTCCAATTAGCCCGCCAAAAATAATTATGGCAGCTAAAAAAGAGGCCGTATATAAGGCCTCTGGAATATATAATTTATTACCAGGCTTAAAATCAATTATTTGCCAAATAACTATAAATGTAAAACTAGTTATAATTGAACCAACAATCAATTTAGGTAAAAATTTATAACTCCTATCTTCGTCTTGCACCAATACCATTAATATACCCGCCATAAATGGTAATAAAAGAAGTTGCCAACCCCATAAAAATCTAAACCAGTTTGGCACTAGAACAAATAATAAGCCGCTCAAAACAGCAAGGCCGGAAATTAAATAAATTTTATTTTTCGTGTTTTTCACTTTTTATTTCATTAAAGCTGTAAATAATGCACGCCAACAAATAATACCAAAACAAATTTATAATCACCAAGCCGACATTCACCCAAATTGTAAAACATCTTTATTGTCGGCTAAAAACTGTTCAACATTTTTTTGATCCCATTTGTCACTGTTTAAATAGTTTGACACCAACTGCTTCCCCTTGGGGACATTTTTTATATCAATCAAATCGCGGGTTTTGTCTAAATCGTAAAAACCATTTTCTTCATCTAACAGATTAATTGCCTGCAGTTCAGTAATCTGTTCTTTTTTATATTGCTCGGAGACTTGAATTTAGTCCTCTTCATAATAATAAGAATAATCAGTTCCCTTCATAAACATTTCCCGATTGTTAATTTTATCACTTAAAGCCTTCTTTAATATTTTTTTAACTTTTGCATTATCAGACGGACTTTGCTTCATAGAATCTATATAATCATTTTTTTCAACTTTACTCCAATCAACACATTTCTTAA
>CAZREL010000027.1:0-3847 GCA_964599385.1 uncultured Gammaproteobacteria bacterium | reverse complement strand
AAAAGTATCTTCTGGCATTTGTTCGATATTTTGGAGAGTATCATTTAAATATTTAACGATAGCAAATTTAAAACCTCCCTTGGAAATATTTTTACTTCTAATTTGTCCAGCAAAATCATACAAACCGCCGAACAAATGAGCGTGGACTTGTTGTAAACCTTTAATGGTACCAACTTCAATTTCATGAATCAGGGAGCTTTCAAAAAGAGCATACGCCTTTTTCTTGCTTTGACCATCAATCGTGTTGTCGCCGTAAGCAAACCAGTCTAAAAATTTTGCCGCCCGGTTATTAGGGAAGTGTGTGGCTAAGGTAATAACCCCCCTTATAGTCTAAAGTATCAGATAGACGCTTTTTACCATCCGGAGCTATTAACTTCAACTGGGTAGGGGCACTACCCAGTTCATTTTTTTCTTTCTTTAATTTAGCTTTAAGATATTTCCAATAATTACGAGTTTTTGCATAGTTATCTTCTTGATTTAAAACCCCAACCACATCAAGTACGCTAAATCGCCATTGGGATTTTTTATCATCCCAAATGGCTCGGATTTCTTTATCGTCAAAAAAGCGAATTGATATTTTGCCCATAGTTTTATACAAAAAAATAAACCTGTATTTAACTAATTTATTTTTTAATTTTAGCATGAAATATGGGTTTTGTAAATTTAAAAAACGTCCGCGGAAGACGTTTTTTCAATGCTCGCCTGGAGAGACAGCTTTAGAACCCGGGCGGCTAATAATAGTAAAAATTTTGATGAATAATTAAACTACAATTTCCTAATATGGCTTAAGATAGTTTGTACCTGAAGCTCAAATTCCTCCTCAGTCTTATTACGATCGAGCGAACTAAATTCTTTTAAAATATCAAGACCGACCACCTGTGCTATTTTTTTCAAATAAAGGGTATTTCCTTTTAAATACGCTCTTTGTAAATCATCCCATTCATACATTTTTGCAAGTTGAATAGGTATTCCATTTTTTTCTGAATTATATTTAGATGTTTTTTCCAGTATTGCATCAAGGATGCTAATTTCTTGTACATAAGCAAAATCGTCTTCCAAATATTCTTTTTGCTCGTCAAGGAAATTCCTCTCTAATTTGTTCTTATATTTATCATTTATACTCCTAATATCCTCCACGCTAGACTTTTTACCTTCTTGATTTAAGCTATTTAATTCTATTTCTTTTTGTTGTTTGATAACATCCTTTCTTTCCCAAAAAATACAAACTAATGGCATAGAAAGGTCATTTTCAATTTTATCCTTTCTAAATGAATAAATTTCCTGAGCCATTTTTTCCGTTACCGCCTCATTTAAAGCTCTGAATATATCAACATAAGAATTATCTCCCGTATCCCAAACAGAGCAAAACCCGCTTTTCGATAGTCTTTTTTCGCCAGCTAGCTTTTGCCCAGATCGCTCATCAATAGCTGATACAAAATGCAACGACTCATGAATCAAAGTAGCAATAGACTTGTTTTTACATTTAATACTATCATCGTAGGTATTATAAGTACCTAAATATTTAGCATCCTTAGATGAAAAGGCAATATCTTCCGACGAGGGTGTTTCAATCTCTACTCCGAGCCTGTTAGCTCGCCAATTAATATGACTACAGGCGATTTCGGAGGCCTTTCGAAGCTCAGCTAAGTTAAGTTCTTCTTCTCTTTTTTTCAAGCTTAACAAGTCTTCGGACTTAGTTTCCGATTCGGCAGATATACTTTCAATTTTGACAAGAGTTTCTTCCGACAAATTATTAATTTCTTCATTAACTGGCTCAATAAGCTCTTGACCTTCTTTCATCTTATCAGGGCCAAAAATATTAAGAACGTGTTTTAAGAGATCTGACCCCTTTTTAATTACCTCCCCTGAACCAAAAATAATCTTATCCCGTATTTCTTTCTTAAGATTGTTAAATTTTTCAAAACTTAAATCTCTAGAAGCCTCAACGTTCTCCTGATTTACTGATTCTTTGTTTGAAAAATTATTTTCATTAATATTTTCTTTTATCATAATTATTTTATTCGATCGTATTTCTTATTTTTTTCAACTCATCCTCTACAATCTCTTTTTCTAAATTAGAAATAATCAATGCCTGTTTATTTTCCAAATATGTCAAACTCCTTGAATAAACAAAATAAATATCATTCAACTTCTGAATATCATCTTCAATGTCTTGTATACCTTTATTAGGCATGGGGTTTAATGGATTATGGTTTAATATAAAGTAATTATACTATATCCTATTTTTAAATACAGGTACATGGATTAGAACTTTTTTAAGCTAATAAAATCAAGGTGTTTGCTAAAAAAGTAAAATATAGTGTTATTTTCGGACCAATTTTACATAATAAAAACGGGCATTTCTGTTCGTTTTTATAAAGGTGCTCCCGCAGTGATATTCGAACTGGAGTCGGTCTTAAAACACAAATATCTATTGCCGTATTTAATATTAGCTAAATTATTTACGGAATTTTAACTCTTTAACTAATTCATCATGAACAATAGCGTTGGAAATGATTCCTCCTTTTACATTCTTAATATACATCTGGTTATTGCCGTAAATATCCGTAACAAATCCTCCGGCTTCCTCCACTATTATTTTGACGGCGGCCATATCTACTGACTTCCCTTTAGTGCCGGCAAACACGCAAGCTTCCAACTGACCAGAAGCCACCATGCAAGACGCTTGAATGACTGAGCCGATATGTAGAACGTAGGTTTTATATTTGAGAGATATGTCATGACATTTTGAGTCGATATCATATTCGGCTTCAGGCCACCACTCGATATCAATGGTGGATTTATAATCTAAAATATTATTACTAACCCTTATTATCTTATTATTAAGATAAGCGCCATCATCTTTTATGGCCTTATACATTCTTTTAGTAAACGGGTCATAAACAACTCCTACTAACGGCACGCCATCTTTCACATATGCCAATGAAAAAACTGATATTGGCATTCCCTTTGAAAAAGGAACCGTACCGTCCAATGGATCACAAAGCCAGACATCAGAAGATTCATTTTTAGAGCTTTCTTCCTCCCCAAAAACAGAATGGCCAGGAAAATTTTTTAGGACTTCTTTTATTAGTAAACTATTTATTTCCTTATCGGCCTTAGTAACGATACTTTTATCATCTTTTTCTTCATAAACGACCCCAACATCAAAATGTTTAAGCATTATCTTTCCAGCCTTTTTAGCTATTTTACAGGCAAATTTTGAATATATTTCTAATTCTGATTGCAACATATTGATTATTCTTTATTTATAAACCTAGCTATCAATAATATTTTATTATACGGAAACTCAAAGCTCTCAGCTTTCTTTATCTTTTTTTCTATAACCTTAAAACCATGTTTTTCTAATATCTCAATTAATTCATTCTCAGTATAGAGATGCAGATATATCTTTTTGCCTGGCAAAAATGGTTCATCTCTTTCTATCTCTCCTTTCCCTTCCTGCATAACTAACCCAAATATTCCACCTGGTTTTAAATATGTTTTTATCTTATTAATAGTGGCTTCAAAATGTTCTTGCTCAAAATGAAATAAAGAATAACCAGCCCAAACTGCATCAACCTGATTATTAAGAGAAAAATTTCTAACATCTTCAACAAAAAAATGAATGCCGGGATAATTCCTTTGCGCTATATCTATCATGCTCTTCGACAAATCCACGCCAATGACGTTCATACCGTTCTTGGTAAAATATTCTGCAGAAAATCCTGTACCACAACCTAAATCAACAATTTTTGCGCCTGGTTCAAGATGAGATAAAAACGCATTAGGAAAAATCAAATCGTCATCCGATTCTATCGGATCAAATTTTTTTGCATAATCTTCA
>CAZREL010000026.1:0-11009 GCA_964599385.1 uncultured Gammaproteobacteria bacterium | reverse complement strand
TTCTTGAACAATTCTAAACATATGTATATTTCTTATAAAATTTTAAAAGATTTTGTATCACTTCCCAAAAATATTACCCCCGAAGAATTGGCTAATCGTTTAACAAAACACACCGTTGAAGTTGAAGGGTTGATAAATCAATCGGATAATTTTTCAGGGGTTTTTGTCGGTAAAGTATTATCAGTTGAAAAACATCCTAATGCGGATAGACTTCGGATTGCCATGGTTGATATAAAGAAAGAAAAATTAAGAATAGTTTGTGGTGCGCCAAATTTGGAAGAGGGCCAATTGGTTCCTGTTGCAACTATCGGCTGCACTCTTCCCGGCGATTTCCTTATCAAAGAGTCGGAAATACGAGGCGAAAAGTCTCATGGCATGATTTGCGCCGAGGATGAGCTTGGTTTAGGCGATAATCATGAAGGCATAATGGTTCTTGATAAGAAAGCAAAGGTTGGACAGAATTTTTCAGAATATCTCGGACTGGACGATATAGTTTTGGAAATAGACAATAAATCATTGTCAAATAGACCGGATTTATTGAATCACTACGGTATCGCCAGGGAAATTTCAGCCATATTTGATGTTAATTTAAAAGACATTAATGATTTTGTTGATGGAGTTGATTTGCAGGGCAAAGGAAAGCTTGATGTTAAAGTTGAAGAGAAAGAAGCTTGTCCGCGGTATATGGCTGTTAAAGTTTCCAATATTGAAATAAAAGAGTCTCCGGCTTGGTTAAAAAATAGATTATTGGCTATCTCGCAAAAACCGATTAATAATATTGTTGATCTGACAAACTATGTCATGTTTGAGATTGGACAACCAATGCACGCCTTTGATGCTGACAAGGTATCTAAAATATTGGTGCGTTTTGCCGCTAAGAATGAAAAAATGGAAACTCTGGATGAGAAAGAAAGAATCTTGAGCGAAGATGATTTGCTTATTAGTGACGGCAAGACGCCCTTAGCTTTAGCCGGTGTTATGGGCGGAAAAGATAGCGGAATAAATGAATTGACTAAGGAAATAATTTTAGAAGCCGCTAATTTTAAAGCGACGGTTGTTAGAAAAACATCCCAAAAATTATCATTGCGCAGCGAGTCATCAATCCGTTTCGAGAAAGCTATTGATCCCGAGCTGCCTCCTTTGGCGCTTAAGAGATTTTTATTTTTGCTTAAAGAAATTTGTCCAAAGGCGGAAATATCTTCCGAAGTCATCGATATTAACAATTACAAGAATGATGCTGATAAGATAGAGCTTTCTTTGGAATGGCTTAACAAAAAGATTGGACAAGTTATAGAAAAAAAAGATGTTTTGAAATATCTCAACAGGCTCGGTTTCGAATCAACAGAAGAAAATGATAACAGTTTATTGGTAGCTATTCCCTCTTGGCGCGCCACTAAAGATGTTAAACAAAAAGAAGACTTAGCTGAAGAAATTTTGCGTCTTTACGGCTATGACAATATTGACTCTAAGCTGCCCCTGGAAGAACTTCGCTTGCCTGAAGTAAATCAATTAAGATTATTCGAGAGAAAGATAAAAAATATTTTATCTTTAAAACACTCTTTGTTTGAGGTTTATAATTATTCTTTTGTCAGCGAGGATCAATTAAGGAAGCTCGGTATTGATTTTTCTAATCACCTTCGTTTGTTGAATCCTCTATCCGAAACTCACGCCCTATTGCGCCAATCGTTGGTACCAAACCTGGTTTTAAATGTTAGAAATAATCAGTTTAAAGCGGAACAGCTCGGTTTCTTTGAATTGGCCAAAGTATTTTTTAATGCCCCGGGTGATTTATTGAGAGATTCATCCGGTGATGATGTTCTGCCTTATCAAGAAATTAAGTTGGGCATAGCTTTGTCTGGTGACAAGGAAGAATCTTTTGTTGCTCTTAAAGGTATAACCGAGAGCCTTGTTCGCGAACTTGGCTCCTGGAATATGGAAGTGGAATTTGCCGTTACAGAAAATTTACCGGCTTGGGCTAATGAAGGTTATGCAGCCAAGATTTTTCTTTTTGGCCAGGAGGCTGGATATTTGGCGGTTATAAAAGATGAGGCAGCTCGTGCAATTGGACTGAAGAAGTCGGCCGCTTTTTTGGAACTCGGTGTGAAAAAGATATTTGATATAATTTCTTCTTCATCAAAAACAACTTTTCGCGAATTGCCAAAATATCCGCCCGTGTCTCGTGACTTTGCCTTTGTTTTAAATGAAGAAATAATGTATAATGATATTAAGAAGGCTATCGTTTCTTATTCACCTCTTGTTAAATCGGTTGAACTCTTTGATGTTTATGTCGGAGATAAGATAGATAAAAATAAAAAAAGCCTCGCGTTTCATGTTAGCTTCTTGTCTGAAGAAAAAACACTTACCTCAGCCGAGGTTGATATTCTGCAAAATGGTTTAATAAATGAACTTGGAGAAAAGTTTGGAGCTAAATTGCGAGATTTTTAAAATCTGTTAAAAATTAAAATATAAAATTTATGTTCTCTACCTCGGGAGACATTCTAAATTTAGTTCTTTCCGTCTGTGTCATTATATTGACCGCTTTCCTATGTACCGCCTTGTTTTATTTGATTTCAAGCGTCAGCAAAGCGCATAGAGTTATTAAGAGAGTAGAAGGAGGGGTTACTAAGGCCGAAGAAGTTATTTCTTTGTTAAGAGAAAAGATAAAGAGCGGCACTGCTTATTTTATGCTTCTTGGCGAGGTTGCCAAAAAAGCTATGGAATATTTTTTTGATAAGAGCCGGATGGAAAAAGAAGATGTGCCAAAAACCAAGAAAAAGAAATAATTGTTTACAGATATTTAAAAAAACCGGCTTGAGCCGGTTTTTTTGTTTGCAGGTCGCTATTGTTATTTTATTCTTTTCCGCAATCTTTATTTTTCCTGATTTTGTTTCGTTAATCATTAATCCGCCGCAATCAGGACACTTTTCTCCGGTTGGCTGCCCCCAATAAGCATTTTTACAGTTCGGGTAATTGCTGCAAGCATAAAAGGCTCCCCGTTTACTGAATTTTTTAACAATTTTGCCTTTTTGGCAAATTGGGCAAGTTACGGCATTCTCATTGTTGGAAATATTTTTAATATTTTTGCACTTTGGGTACCCGCTACAAGCTAAAAATGGGCCATATTTACCGGTTTTAACTTTCATTTCGGAGCCGCACTTTTCGCATTTTTCACCTTGGTGCTTTTTTTCAAGTTCAGCAAGTTTTGGATCAGCTTCCTTTTTTTCAAAAGTTGTTCCGCCATTGTTCATCTTTTTAATGTTGCGGCAATCGGGAAAAGCGCTGCAGGCCAAAAATTTTCCGTAACGTCCCGTCTTAATTATCATCGAGGCTCCGCATTTGTCGCACTTCTCATCGCTTTTTTCTTCCGGCATAATGTCTTTTTTATTTATTTCTTCGTATTTCTTACTTAAATTTTCGTGAAAGTCTTGATAGAAATCGGCGATTACCGGCTGCCAAGTCTTTTCTCCGGCCGCTATTTGATCCAAATCATTTTCCATTTTGGCCGTGAATCCATAATCAATTATCTTATTGAAATGAGAGCTTAAAAGATCGGTGACTACAAAAGCTATATCGCTCGGTTTTAATCTTTTATTTTCATCTCTTTCGGCGTAATTTCTGGCGATAATGGTACTGATGGTCGGAGCGTATGTTGAAGGACGGCCAACACCGTATTTTTCCATCTCTTTAACCAGTGACGCATCTGAATATCGGGCGGGTGGTGTTGTGGCATGATCAACAACATTTAATTTAATCAATTTTAATTCCTCCCCCTCCTTAACTGCCGGTAATTCCTGTTCTTTGGTTTTTTCCGGCCAAACTTTTAAATATCCCGGGAAAGAAATTTGTTGCCCAATAGCTCTGAAGGTATATTTTTTTTCTGCACTTGCTTCGCTATCGATTGATGTCGAGGCAATCTTAGCGGCCGACATTTGGCTGGCGACAGCTCTTTGCCAGATTAGTTTATAAAGCCTGGCCTGATTTTTTTCGAGAATATCGTCCATTTTTTCCGGGGAGTTTTTTACTTCCGTCGGCCTAATCGCTTCGTGGGCTTCTTGGGCGTTTTTACTTTTATTTTTAAAGACTCGACCGCCGCTGGCCAGGTAGTCTTTGCCAAAATCATTTTCTATCTTTTCTTTTGCCTCGTTTAAAAATTTAGGAGAAAGATTTAAAGAATCGGTTCTCATATAGGTTATATAACCTTCTTCATATAATTTTTGCGCGACAGTCATTGTTTGTTTGGCGCTGAAACCGAGGTGCCTGTTGGCTGATTGTTGCAATGTTGAAGTTGTAAAAGGCGGGTTGGGGTTTTTATTGCTTGTTTTGTAATCAATTTTTACGACTTTAAAAATTTCTTTTTTTAAGGATTCTTGAATATTGCTTGCCTCTTCCTTTTTAAGTGATAATTTATTGAAAGCTTTGCCGTCAATCTTAACCATCTCGGCTAAAAATGTTTCTTTATTTGTTTTTTGACCGAGTTCGGCATTTAGACTGGCGTAGTCTTCACTGACAAAGGCTTTTATTTCTTTCTCTCTTTCAACTATCATTTTAGTGGCTACGCTCTGTACGCGTCCGGCCGATAAACCCTTGGCGACTTTTTTCCAAAGAAACGGGGAGAGTTCATAGCCGACCAAGCGATCTAAAACCCTTCTGGCTTGTTGGGCGTCGACCATATCTTGATTTATGGTTCGAGGATTTTTCATTGCCTCTAAAATAGCATCTTTGGTTATTTCATGAAAAACAATTCTTTTTGTTTTTGTTTCATTCAAATCAAGAGCTTTAGCTAAGTGCCAAGCAATAGCTTCTCCTTCGCGGTCTTCATCAGAGGCAAGAATTACTTCATCTGATTTTTTTGCCAAAGATTTGAGAGAAGATACAAGCTTTTTTGCTTTTGTGGGAATAATATATTTTGGCTCGAAACCGTTTTGAATATCAATTCCCATTTCGCTTTTTGGCAAATCTTTAATGTGGCCGAATGATGATTCAACTTTATAATCTTTACCAAGAAATCTGGCAATAGTTTTAGCTTTTGTCGGGGATTCGACTATTATTAAATTCATAGCTTATCAAATTATAGTATGGGCCGGTCCTTCTCTTCTAATCATTCCGGCGATTTCTAATATACTTAGTGTACTATTTATCGAAGCGCTGTCAAGTTTGGATAAAAAAGCTATTTCATCAAAATCTATAACTCGATTGTCATCGGCCGCCTCTTTTATTAATGAATAAATAAGTATTTCTTCTTCATTTAATTCATTTTCTTTAACTTCGTTTATTATCTTTGGTTTTTCAATTTTTTTGATTTCCGGAAAATGGTTTAAAATATCCGAGCTTTGCGTGATGGCTTTAGCGCCAAGAGAAATTAATTGGTTAGTGCCGCGCGAGAGTGCGGAAAATATAGTGCCGGGAATTGCCAAAATATCGCGATTTTCTTCCAAAGCCAGTTTAGCCGTTATTAATGATCCCGATTTCTCTTCCGCCTCAACAATTAATACCGCCTTGGAAAGGCCGGCAATGATCCTGTTTCTAATCGGGAAATTGTATTTTTCCGGTTTCGTTCCCGGAGGAAATTCGGAAATGATAGCTCCGCCATTTTCGATGATTCTTTTGGCGAGCAGTCGGTTTTCAGGCGGATAAATGCTTTGATTATCTATCCCGCTACCTAAAACAGCAAAAGTTAAAATATCGTTGGTTAAAGAATTTTGATGAGCAATGGTGTCAATCCCCAGCGCCAAGCCGCTTATTACGGCCAGGTTTGAAGATGAGAATGGTTTTAATATTTCTTGGATAACTTTTTCTCCGTAATAACTATTTTTCCTGGCACCGATTACTGCCAAGGCGTTCTTCGGCCAAGGACTTATTCGACCTCGATAGTATAAAACAATTGGCGGGTCACTTATTTCTTTTAGTATTTTGGGATAATCTTCGGCAAAAAGATGGGTAAAATTTATTTTTTCTTTTTGCAAATTTATTAAAGTTTCGTGAACTGAAAAATTTTTTTTAAAATTAATAAAATCAGTTATTAAATTTTCTTTTAAACCGATTTTTTTTAATTTTAAAAAATCAATTTCTTCCAAGCAAGAAATTTTTGGAAAATACCGAATTAATTTTTTGAAGCGTATCGGACTTATTTTTCCGAAAATGCTGATAGCCAGCATCATTTGATCAGGGTAATCTTTTTTCATATCCGATATTGTAGCACTAATGGCATTATTGGATTTTAAAAAAAGATTGAGGGAATATAAAATTATTTTATATTGCGCAGATCAAATTTTTTTAAGAGTTCTTTTAAATCTTCTTTTTCGGCGGCATTAAAATTTTGCAGTACGAATTTGTCGGAAGGAATTACATTTTTTAGTAATTCATTTTTTATCCCGATTCTTAGGCGGCAAAATTTCTGAGTCTTTAGATGGGCAATTATTGATTTAATGCCGTTGTGTCCGCCGCTGCTCGAGTCGGTGGCGATTTTGTGTCGCCCGAAATCTAAATCGAGATCATCATGGATAACTGTCAGGACTTCGTTTAGATCGCAGTTCTTTTTATTTATCAAACCGAAGTTTTTAGGAATTAGTTTGTAATAGTCGAGTATTGCCCTAACGCTTTGTCCGGAATTATTCATGAAAGTTAGCGGTTTGACAAAAACGTTTTCGCCATCTTCATATAGCAAAGCTTTAAATTTTTTATTTTCCGTCCACTTCACATTGCCAAGAAAGTAATCCAAGGCCATCCATCCGATATTATGTCTGGTGTTGGAAAACTTTTCACCGGGGTTGCCCAGGCCGACGATTATTTTCATACTTTTTCATTATAAGTTGTGTGGGATTTTTTGTCTTTACTTATTTTAATATGAATTGGAGTTCCCAAAAAACCATGTCTTTCCCTCAATCTGTTTTCAACAAATCTGACATAAGAGAAATGCAAATCATCATTTGGACCGATGCGCAGGATAAAAAACGGCGGATCGGTTTTTATTTGCTTGAATTCATATATGCGGGGCGCTTTAAATCCTTTTCCTTTTGCCGGTTTATGAATTTTGACAATGTGTTGTAAAAATTTATTGCACTGCGAATCGCTTAGTTTTAATTTTCTTTGTTCGGCAATAGTGATAACAGTGTCCATGATTTTTCCGACTTTCTCTCCGGTTTTAGCCGATATAAATTGTATTGGAGCAAATCCAACAAAGGGCATTCTGTCATAGATGGCTTCTGTCCAATGTTTTTGGTCTTTTGGTTTTATTTTATCCCATTTATTAGCAACAATAATTAAACTTTTTCTCCTTTCGCTAATTTCGGAGATTATTTTCAGATCTTGATGGGTTATTTCTTCGCTTAAATCAATTAAAAATAGAGCGATATCCGCTTTGCTTAAAGCGCTTAAAGAATTTTCCATGCCATGTTTTTCCAATCCGGCGCTTTTTTTGCCCTGTCTTGATATGCCGGCCGTATCAACTAGCTTAATTATTTTTCCTTGATATTCTATTTTGGTGTCTTGAGATTCTCTTGTGGTGTGAGCGATGGGGCTAACGATAACTCTTTCGTACCCCAAGATTGAGTTTAATAAAGACGATTTTCCGACATTTGGTTTTCCAACCAAACAAACAGTAATTTCTTCCTCTTTATTTTCTAAATCTTTTTCCGTTATTGTATTTTCTGTTTCAAAAGAAAGAACTCTTTCTTTTTTTATTTTTTTTATGCCAAGCTTTTTAATTATTAAGTCCAATAAATCTCCGGTCCCCAGGCCGCTAACAGCGGATATTAAAAATGGCTCGCCAAGTCCGAGTTTGTTAAATTGAGCCGCTTCGGCGCCATGGCGCATAGTGTCGACTTTGCTGGCGACTAAAACAGTTTTTTTGGCGTATTTAGTTTTCTTTTTAATTTCCAAGGCCAATTCCCTGTCTTCCGGCATTAATCCGGCTTTAGCATCGGCCAAAAAAAGAATTAAGTCAGCCTTATCAAGATATGATATGGCTTGAGCTTGAACTTTGCCGTCCAAGTTATTTTCTATTTTCATTCCTCTTAAATAGCGGTAATCAACTATACCGGCCGTGTCGACTAATCTGAATTCTCCGCCATTCCATTCTACTCGGCCGAGATTGCTGTCTCTTGTCGTGCCGGAAATATTAGAAACTAAGGCCTGACGTTTTTCTGTTAGACAATTGAATAATGTAGATTTTCCGACGTTGGTGCGTCCGCAAATAACTACAAGCGGTAAGTTTTCTTTTATTTCGGAAGCCATATTTTTATTTTAGTATTTTTCTTCAGCGTCCGTCCCAAGAATTAAAATGAAGTCTGGTCCGGAGCTGGCGGTTTTATATTCTTCGACCCAATCAGGCCAAGAAGAATATTCTTCTGCATTTGTTATATTTTTTAAAACTTTTAAGGCCGCCGATTTTTCTCCATTGCTTAAATCATAAACAATGGTTTGACTGTAATTTCTTTCCGGGGCGTTGCCTGTTTCTTTAATTGTGAATCCTGATTCTTTGGCTGTGGCCGCTTTTCGTCCAGCCAAGCCGACAATCCAAGTTCCGTTAAAAACAGCCACTGAGGCGTTTTCTTTTATATATTCAGGCTTAACCGTTTTTTCTTTTTTAGTTTCTTTTGTGCCGTTATTTTCACCACTCTCATTATCTGTCTGGTTGCTTGGAAATATGTCGGCTACCATTTTTTGAATTGAAGAAAAACTGCCGCTGCGTGGGACTAAAATATAGGCGCCATCTTCTCCGGTACTGGAAATTAAATAATTGTCGGGAGCATCACTTAAGACTTTATTTTGCATTTTTGATCGATCAACATTTTTAGCAATATCCCACAGTTTTAATATTTCCCAAATTTCCAAGTTAGTTGAAACGTTTTGGCTAAATTTATTTATTAACTTAGTGACGGTTACCGGATTAAGCAAGGTACTGCTTGATAAAAGTTTGTTCTTAACCGCTTCAAGAACAAGTTGTTGTCTTTTGGCTCTGGCAAAATCAGACCCTTCAATCCCATAAGCATGTCGACTTCTGGCATACTTTAACGCAGTTTCTCCGTTCATCGTTTGCTTCCCGGCATCAAAGTGCAGGTGTTCATAGCGAGCATAGTAGTTTGGGTTGTCTTCTTGTCCTTTTGCCGGGTAAGAATAATCGTCAAAAGTATTTTCAACCTCTATTTCTATTCCGCCAAGTTCATCAATGATATCGGCAAAACCATCAAAATTAATGCTCACATAATAATCAATCGGGGTTTCTAATAATTTTCCCATTGCTTCAATTGTTTTTGGACCGCCGCTACCCTCTTCGGATTGCTCGGCGTAGGCGTGGATACTGTTGATTTTGCGCCAATTACTTACAGGACTAACCATGTCACGTGGAAATGAAATCAAGGCCGCTTCTTTAGTTGACGGCTTGATGCTGGCTAAAATCATTGTGTCAGTTAGTTGTCCGCCATCATGACCCTCACCGCCCATTCCAAGTAACATTATATTTATTCTGTCGTTTTCTTCTCCCTTTAATTGTTTTTCGGCGCTTGGGCTAAGATGTTTAATTTTTCCAAAAAAAGTATTGTTTTCTATCCAAGCCGTAGCACCGGTGCTGGACATAATAACCTTGCCGGAAAATATTAAAGAAACCACTAAAACAATAGTTAGGCTGGTGCTGATTCTTTTTCTTTTTTTATTACTGATACCAAGTTCTTTCTCTATTTCTTGGTCAGCGTTAAGACAGCCGCGGCCGTTTAAACGATCCTCTTCTTCCAGTCTTTTCTTAAAATCTATCATAAATAAAAAATTCCCTAATCTTACAATAATAAGCTAGTTTTTGATAAATATTTTTTCTTTAAATTTATCAAATCAATTATAATAACAAAATCGGCTTTTGTCAAAACCGATTTCGTTAGATAATTTTTGACATTATCGCAGTTTTATTGTCGGGCTGCCCGGAATCGAACCGGGGTTATACGCACCCGAAGCGCACGTAATACCACTATACCACAGCCCGTTTTTGGATTTCTCCCGGTGGACTTGAGGGGACTCGGACCCCTTACCTCCGCAATGCGAATGCGGCGCTCTACCAGATGAGCTACAAGCCCCTTTGTTTAGTGTGTCGGGCTGCCCGGAATCGAACCGGGGCTACATGCACCCCATGCACGCGTACTACCACTATACGACAGCCCGAAAACTAATCTAGCTTAAGTTTAAAACATTTTAAGAAATAGTAAAGATGATAAAAACTTGACGAAGCTTAAAATTAGGTTTACAATGCTTGTAGGTAGGTTACGCGGAAGCTCCATTAGGGGGCTTTTTTTATTGCTTTAAAACCAAAATTATCATAAGATATAAAGGTAATAGATAAAAATATGAGTGCTAAAAAAAGAATTTTTTCTGGTATTAAACCCAGTGGACGCTTAAATATTGGTGGTTATATTGGCGCCCTGTCTCAATGGGTAGAAATGCAAGATAATTATGATTGTGTTTTTTGCGTAGTTGATTATCATGCTATTACCGTTAAGCAAGATCCAGAACAACTAAAAAAATGGACTATAGAATTAGTAAAAACTTATTTAGCGGCGGGGATAGATTACAAAAAAGTTACTTTATTTAAACAGTCTGACGTGTCAGCTCATACTGAGCTAGCTTGGATTTTGAATTGTTGTGGGGCTCGAATTGCTGATTTAAATAAGATGACTCAGTTTAAAGATAAGGCGGGAAAGAATCAAGAATCTGCTACCGTTGGTCTTTATGATTACCCAGTGCTTATGGCGGCTGATATTCTGCTATATAACACTGAGGTTGTTCCGGTGGGCGAAGATCAAAAACAACACGTCGAACTCGCTCGTGATATTGCAAGACGTTTCAATAAAGAATACGCAGAAATTTTTAAAATTCCAGAATCAGTGGTTAGAAAAGAAGGGGCTAGGGTAATGAGTTTACAAGACCCCGCTAAAAAAATGAGTAAGAGTGATGAAGCCGGACTTGGTTGTATTGAATTATTAGATGATATTGAATCAGCTAAGAAAAAAATAATGCGCGCGGTAACT
>CAZREL010000025.1:0-11044 GCA_964599385.1 uncultured Gammaproteobacteria bacterium | reverse complement strand
TTGCCGGATTTCCAACCACTGTACAATTATCGGGTACATTTTTTACAACCACAGCACCTGCACCTATATTCACATTATTGCCTACTGTTATATTTCCCAAGACTATTGCGCCTGTAGCCACTCGTACATTATCACCGATAACAGGTGCATCCTTACCAATTACTCCGACAGTAGCACATTGATTAATATAGAAATTCTTCCCTATTTTTTTAGCATTTACATAGGTACTATCACCATGAACTACTATAAATCCGGGTCCTATTTCTCTGGTCATTATGTGTAATGTAGGATTTGGTTTTAGCAACAAACCCGGCAAACAGGATATTGACCCAAGTCGATAATACATTACATTTCTAAACTCTTTATTCAGCAAAAGCTGTTTAATTACCCCCCCACGAATTAACATTTGTTAATCTGCTTAAATCCTCATCAATAATCCTCTTATTGGCAGACATTAAATAGGCACCAAATAAAAACACCAGTACAGGAGAGTAAAGTACAGCTTCTAGAATATTGATTAGTTTCATAAGGTCACTGTAATTTAAAAAAGAATTTCAAGTTTTTCCACTATCCGTTCCGCTGCTCTGCCATCCCACAGTTCAGGAATTCCACCCTTTTTCCATTCACCGGCAAAAAGTTTATCCAACGCCGGTTTAATGGCTGCTGGGTTAGTTCCGATCAGTTCATTGGTTCCAATGGTAATGGTTTCGGGGCGTTCGGTATTATCCCGAAGTGTGATACAGGGAATACCCATCACAGTTGTTTCTTCGGTGATGCCTCCCGAGTCAGTAATCACAGCTTTCGAATGCTTCACCATATAGTTGAATTCCAGGTAACCCATTGGTTCTATAAGATGCAAAGCCCCCTGCGCTTTGCGCGCCCCCCGAAGGGTGGCTTCTGGTTGCACAGAGTTATCTGCTATTATCGAACTTATTATTTTGGCGGTGCGGGGATGGACGGGAAAGATGATGGGCAATCCCTGTGATCCGTTGATGATTTCATCCATCATGACTTTGAATTTACTTTCTTCATCTACATTCGCCGGGCGGTGAAGGGTCATTACCAGGTAATTTCCATCTTCCAGGTTCAGTCGGTCATAGACTTCGGGTTTCTGAAACCTTGCCATGTTGGCCAGCAAGGTATCGATCATCACATTGCCTACAAAGAAAATCTGTTCTTCCCGTACTCCTGTGTTTCTGAGGTTTTGGTTAGCCAGTTCTGTTGTGGTAAAATAGTAATCTGCCAAAGCATCGGTTACCATCCGGTTAATTTCTTCGGGCATGGTTAAGTCCCACGAGCGTATACCCGCTTCCACATGTGCTACTTTGGTATTCAGCTTTTTAGCCACAATGCTACATGCCATCGTACTCGTCACATCACCCACTACCATTACCAAATCAGCTGGATGAGCCAGCAATTCCTTTTCAAACGCCACCATAATAGCCGCTGTTTGTTCGGCCTGCGTACCGCCCCCACAACCCAGATTTACATCCGGCTCCGGAATATTAAGCTCCGTGAAAAAAGTGTCACTCATCTTTTGGTCGTAATGCTGACCGGTATGAACGAGACGATAGTGTATATTTTTACCGGAATGTTGTGCAGCCTTAATGGCATGAATAATGGGTGCAATCTTCATAAAATTGGGACGGGCACCGGCGATAAGAGTGAGGTTCATATTATATTGAAATAAGATTGTTTTTTATTAATGAGAATTAATTCATTGCTTGACAACTACAAATTTTACAACCATTTCATTATCATAACTTTTTAATTTAGCGAGATAGAAGCCCTGATTCTTGAAAATTTCACTTTTTAAGAGGAATGACGAGGAAACATTTTTCTTAAATACGATTTGTCCGGACAAATCAAAAACAGCAAATTCATAATTCTCATTATCTCCGTGTATATCGACCATAAATGATTCACCTGTTACAGGATTTGGATAAATCATAAATGTACCCTTTACATTAGAAGGTTCTGGATTTTGGTTGTAATTATCTATTGAGTTTATAACAGGTCTGATCTCAGCTAATGCCAATTCATCCTTATTTCCTTCAACATGTCCTATTCTTAGTCTTTTCGCAGTTTCCAGCAATTTTTCAGGTGCACCTTCTGTTCTGAAATTAATTCTTTTATAGTTGTACATGTAATTAAAGAATTTCAGGTTATCAATTGGTTTTGATACCCACGACTGAATATCATTTTCTATTTTTATAATTATGTTTTGTGAACCTTTGTCCTGATTCATAGGAATGTCTACTCTGCCCCAAATATCGATGCCTTCTAAAAAATATTCGTGTGGTATTTCAATCTCTGCTTGCCACCAGTTGTCTTTATCGTTTGCTTTTGTTATAAATAAATTCGATGAACCTGTTAATGTGTTTGTTTGAACCGGAAACTGGGATAATGGCAATTCAGAATTGTAGAGGAAAGGATCGTTAATTAGTGAATTAGGATCTGAGGTATCAGAAGATTCTGAAGCGCCACCGGTAATCTTTTTATAATAATTATATTTGGTTTTCCTGCCGGAATCTGAAACGTAGTCATACACATACTCATCTGTAAACTTAGGAAGCACTACCATTTCCTGCTCAACGTTATCATCCTTTTGTGTATAAATGAATAAACTTGTAGGAGCAAATGTATTTCCTGTAAATTTTATCCTGAACTCTCCATTTTCTTTTTTTATTGATTTAATTTTTGAATTGCAGGTGGATTCAAGGATATTCAATGCTGAATCAACAGTTAGATATAACGGCTTATATTTAACAATTGATTCCGTTAATCTTTGCATTATTAATTCCCAGTTTTCCGGACTAACTCTATCAATGTGATCCACCTCATGTGTCATAAGCATTGCTATGTTTCCGGACTGCAGACTTCGTGAGATAATATTAACTCCTCGCTCTACGGCTTTATTAACTTCAGTGTTATCAAGCCAGTCATACCCCCATTCTCTTATTTCGGTGAGACCATTAAATATTTTATTATTCCCGGAGAAGACATAGTCAGCAAAAGCAAAAGAAGTATTTGTTCTTGGAAGTACATTCAACTTATCGTAAATATAAGGTTTCAGATTCAGTCTAGAAGTGCCTGAGTCATATCCAAAATCCGGTTGTTGTAAAAATCCGATATATTTTATTCCCCAATTATTAATTACGTAATCAACAAAATTACTCCCTATTTCGTAATAATGAGGCAACAAGAAAGTTGATTTTGGCAATGGCGCATTATTATGATACCATTTCTCAATCAAAGAAATATTCTCAGATGTCCTCAAATAGTCGAAAGGTGTTTTATTTGTATGGTCGAAAAACAAAAACTTGGTATAAGTAAAAGCATGTGGACTTGCAGTACAATTACCTTCAAAAATCAGGTCTCTCAAATTGTCTATGGTATTATTCTTCATAGTCTCAGTGAATATTCCCATCCATGGTTTGAAATGATATTTATTTGCCATTTGAACCCAATACAAAGGACTCTGTTTCCAGATTTCACCACTTCCGTAAGTGTCATCAACACGCATAGTTACAACAGGTAAAATTCCTCTGACAAAAAAAGGTTTCTTCGCACTCCAGATTAAAGAACGAACAAAGCAATCATCCAGTCCTCTCAAAGGCCCAAGATAAATATCCTTCATCCATCTGTATGTGGTCCAAAACGTAAAAAATCCATTAGTAATTCGGGTACTGCTAACCAGACTGCAATTATTATCTGAACTGATTAAAGGAGTATACGATGAGTTTTGTGAAAATTGTCCCTGAATGTAATTTTTAAAATTAATAATCTCTCCTTTCTTATGTAATTGTGTAGTAAAGTGAGTCGTATCTTCAATAACTGCATTTCTAAAGTATACTTTTTTTCGATACGTTGTTCCTTCATTCAGAATATCTGAGAAGCTTACAATGCCAATACTGTCATTAAGGGCATTATGTATTTGTTCCTTATAAAAAGCCTGCTTTTCACTGGAAATATTGATAAATATACTATCGTGTGCAAATAACAGAAGATGATATTCATTATAATTCGGATTGTTTTCATTTGCAATGTCCGTTTCATTGTATATTATTCCATAATGATCCAGATATTCTTTGATATGCTTTGTTGCATCCTGATAAGATGGATATAAGGAATTATGTATCAGCAGAACCTGAGCAATAGTATCATTATCATTTGTATTTCCAGATTGATTGTTTCTTGTATTACTATAGCAATTAATATCAGCAATCATAATTAAAATTATGGCTGTAAAGATTGAAATTAAATTCAATTTGCTATTTCTGAATTTGCAAGTCTGAATCATGAAAAAAAATGTAGATTTACTATTTATTTATTTTTTTGTATTGTAAAATAATTTCAAAAATATGATTTTTAAATCAGGTCCAATTGTTGAGTGAGTAGGCAAATAGCATAAAAACTAAAGTTTATTAGCATTAGTAATCTGATAATAGATAGGCTTATTTTGAAAGTTTAATGGTTCTCTTAATACTATTATTTATGTCTTGTTAAAATTGAGATTTGAAATAATGACACTAAACTTCGAACAATAGTTGATGCTGTCGTCCAAATCATCCCGTTTGTTGCTGTTTTAATCAAACTCATCTCTTCAAATCTCTATAAATTTCACTCATTCGTTCTCCAGCAACAAACCAAGATGATAAGTTGTACATTTTTTCTTTATTCCCTTCTGTTTGTCTTTTGTAGTAATTAAAATTAACTACACATTCAGCAATTTGTTCTTTAAAATTCTCTAAAGTACATTTTTTGTAAAATACATTTTTTTCATCTAATATCTTGTATGGTAACCAATCACCTACTAATAATAAACTACCTGCATACAAATGCTCTTGTAAAGAACCTGAAAAAGCATCTGAAGTTTGAATATTTAGTACCAGATCTGATTCTAATCTAAGTTTGGCAATTTCATTATTTGTAAGATCATTGTCCAGGACAGAGAAAGGTATGTGAAGTTTTTTTAACTCTGCAACTATCGATTTTATATATTGTTTATCAGCTCCATAGGTCATCGGAAATATAAGACACATTTTTTCTTTTATGCTTTTATCAAGACTTGCAATTGCATCAATAATTAAATTATGCCTCTGATATTGGGATCCGTTATAACCACATACAACTAATAATCTATCTGAAAAATGTTTTTTCTTGAATTTTGGTTTGAAGTGATTTATTTCAACATTATCTATTACATCAAACATGAACAATCCAAAATTTGCCACTCGTATTTTATTCTCAAAATCATGATAATACTCAATAAAATCATTTTTCATTGTTTCTGTAGCCAATTGTATACAGTTGCATTTATTATATATCCTCCGCTGTTCTTCCCGTCTTGAAATATCAGCTCTATAGAAATCTGAACCCCAAATTGTTATTTTAATTATTTTCTTTCCAATACTTCTCTCTGCAATTGAATCAATGTCTCTATTAAAAACATGAAAATCTATTATTTCATATTTGTCTGCAATTCGTTCAATTTCATTTTTAATATTAAATAATCTATTAATTATTCCTTGAATATGTGGAATTGGTAACGTACACAGAAAAAGAATCATCTTTGTTCTTAAAGAGACCGAAATAAGATTTTTCTCAACAAATCGGAACGTAGAAGTATTCAATGCATCAATATTAATCTCATTTTGTCTTAAAGTTTTCAACATACTTCGTACCATATTATCATGGTTTGAATATGGGTAAAGTATTAAAATTTTATTTTTCATTCTTTATTTCTCAAATACTCATCCCAGTCACCTATATCCTTCCACGATTTTTCACTAACCGGAAAAACTCCCACTTTTCCATTTCTCTCTTTTACTTTTTCAATTAAATGAGTGATGTGAAAAAACTCATTTTCAGGTATTTCGTCCAACAAATGTGGTTCTAAAATATACATGCCACTATTGATTTTAAAAGTAAGTTCTGGTTTTTCAATTAATTGAAGTAGTTTGCCATTTTCGCCGGTTTCTATTGTACCATAGGCTATAGGATAATTTTTCAGTGCAGCAATTATCGTTATTTCATTATTATTTTCACGGTGATATTTCAGTACCTCGGAGTAATCCTGTTCTATCAGAATATCGCAATTACTAACAAAAAAAGTTTCATTAATTTTACCTTTGAGTAGAGATAAACTTCCTGCTGTACCCATTGGTTTTTCTTCCCTGAAATAATGAAGTACATAAGGTAGGTTTTGTTGTTTTAAATAATATTCAATAAGATCTGCCTTATAATTTACCGAAATATAAAAGGTATCACAACCCTGATAGTTAAATCGATCAAATATTTCCTCTAAAAATGTCTTGTCGTTAATAGGAATAAGTGGCTTGGGAAGCACATTTGTTAGTGGCTTCAATCTTGACCCAATGCCTCCGGCCATAATCACCACCGGCAAATTGAAGTTAAATAATGGTTTCTGTTTTGCTTCCCCGAATAAATCTTCCCAAAAATAAACTGATACAAGCTTTTTCTCATCATCAACAACGGGCATAAACTCAGCACGAAGTTTCAACATTAGATTTTTTATCTGTTCAATGCTACTTTCAGGCTTTGCAGTTATATAGTCATTTCGCATTATCGTTGAAACCTTATCATTTAACTTATGATTTTTAATCAAAGCCCTTTGTATATCTCCTATTGATATAAGCCCAATAAATTTATCTTCAGAAATTACTATCAATAGTTTTCTCTTTAACTCATCCATGAGTTTCATGGCGGTTAAGACCGTTATATTTGGATTTATAGTAAGCACATGTATTTTAATCTTCATGTCAAAAGGATTAAAAACTATTCTTCAAATATTTTAATTATATATTTTTTCCCTCTATAATTAAACCATAATGGAAAATTTTCATTGTCAGCTATTCTAAAATGATTAAATTGGTCCACAATTGATTTTCCCGGATCTATTCGATCATCTTCAATAGTTCTTTTTCGATAAAATGTTTCAATTCCTGCTTGTTGAATTGGAGTTTGCAAATCGTAATTATCAACATATTCATTGCACATTTTAATAATTCTCAGTGCTAATTTATTTCGAAGTTCATCATATAACTCAGTTCCATCAAAAATTAATTTACTCTTAATATAAAAAGGTCCGGCATCAACTTTTTCAACAACTTCAAACAATGTTAAAATGATTTCATCTTTGCCTTCAACTATTTGCCATTGTAAAGGAGAAAATCCTTTCCCTTTTGGTAAATCACTTGCATGAACAACTATGTTATTTTTGTTTTTTTTTAGGAATATTGGTGGAATTAATCTCGAACAACTTAATAGAAAACAAATATCTCCATCATCAATTTCATCTTTAGATAAAACATATTTAACGCTATGTCCTTTCTGAATTAACAGGTTTTTTAATTGGTCTCCATAAGGGATAAACCAACTTTTTTTATTATCAGTTAAAATTGTTATTTTCATTCTAAATGGAGTTTTAAAGTGCTGACAATAAAATCAATTTGTTCGTTTGTTAATGCTGCATACATGGGCAATGTAAGTTCGTTGTCTGTTACATATTCTGTTTGTGGTAATACAGCTTCGTAATCCTTGTAAATTGAAAATTTATGAATAGGTGGGTAATGTACGCTGGTTTGTATTCCGGCTGCATGCATTTTCTCCCGTATACTATCCCGTTTTTCTACAGTTGAGTTGATCAAGACTACCGGCATTATATAATTGGAAACAAACTCCGTGTTATTTGCAAAAGGGATAACAATACTTTTTACCTTAGATAGTTGTTCAACATATCTTTTACGTGCATCTATTCGTTTCTCCAAATCTCTCTGTAGCTTATTCATTTGCACCACAGCAATAGAAGCTCGGATATCGTCCATCCGGTAATTATAGCCCAAATCGACAATATCGTAAGCAGTGGCATGTCCGCTTGCCCGTTGGTACGACATGGTAGTCATGCCGTGTGAGCGCAGTAGTCGGGCTCTTTTCCCTAAATCTTCGTTGTTTGTTATCAACATACCGCCTTCACCGGTACTGATATTTTTATTGGAGAAAAAACTGAAACATCCCACATCGCCAATAGTTCCCAATTTTTTCCCTTTATATTCCGAAAGGGGACCGTGACAGGCATCTTCGATTACCTTCAGATTATGTTTACGGGCAATTGCCATAATTTCGTCCATCTTAGCCGGAAAGCCAGCCATATGAACTACAATAATTGCCTTAGTTTTATCAGTTATTTTTCTTTCAATGTCAATCGGATCAATATTAATATGTTCTGGCCCAACAATATCACAAAAAACCGGAGTAGCACCTACATACCTGATACAATTTACAGAAGCAGCAAATGTAAGAGAAGGACAAATAACCTCATCACCGGCCTGAATACCACAAAGAATACAAGCCAAATGTAATGCATCTGTACAGTTGGACATACTAACTGCATAACCAACATTAAACATATCTACAAATTGTTTCTCCAGTTCCTCACACTTAGGTCCCGTAGATATCCATTTAGAACGGATTGTATCTGTTACCGCTTGAATTTCTTCTTCACCGAAATTAAGTTGAAATAAAGGTATTTTGTATTCCATATAATTTTTATTTTAATTACATTTTTGCATCTAAATATTTACCTTTCTCCACATATCCGAAATTAGGAATCATTTCGAAGAAAAGTTCAACCAGTTGTGCTTTCGTCCAATGTCCTGTTTGTTTCATCAATTCAATAGCAGCAGTGAAATGCCGGTTCAACTTTTCATCATATACTGCCTCATTTTTGATAATGCCCAGATTCCGGAAACGTTCCAGATCGAGTACTTCGTTCTCGGTAAAGAATTCTTCAAAGTCTTTTTCTCCGGTGGTATCGCTGGGGGTAAACAGACAAGGCCATTCACCTTTTTCAGGTAATGTTTTTACCAGTTCGCGTGCTTCATCTTCGAAAGTACAAGGATACGGTTTATATCCTATTTCATTAAGATAACGTATTGCAATATCGGAAAATGTAATCAAATGCAGACTCTCGCTCAGTTTAGGGAAAAAGATATCGCGGTTTTCACCAAAGATGGTGGACATCAGACAAAGTTCGCCCGATTCTTTGGGGATTACAAAATAACGTTTTACATCGTTGGGGGCTACAATAGGTTGGCGTTTCTGAATGCGTTGATTAAAACCATGCAACAAAGAACCATCCGAAAAAGCTACATTGGCAAAACGGGCTGTAGAAATGTTGATTTGTTCGCTGAGCTGCATCAGATACATTTCCATAATTCGTTTTGAAGCGCCCATCATATTAGCCGGGTTGGCTGCTTTATCAGTAGAAACACAAAAATACTTCTTTACACCCTTGTCAATGGATTGCCGAACAGTTTTTACGGTATTGAAGATATTTACATCTATCATCCGCATCATGGTATAGGGATCTTTTTCGCTTCGCACATGCTTCAGGGCCGAAAGATTCAGCACATAATCGTATCCGCCATCTGCATTCCAGAATGCATCGTATTCCACCGAGCCACAATCGAGTGCAAAAGTCTGAAAATCACCATCGATATATCCAAAGGTACTTCGGATATCACGTACCAGTTCCACCATGTTGTTTTCGCTGATGTCAACGACATGAAGTTTCCGTGGATTACGTTTGAAAATCTCCTTCGTTACGGCCTGTCCTATAGAACCGGCACCGCCTATTACCAGAAAGCGGGATGAGCTGACAATTGTAGTCAGTTCTCTCTCTTTATTTCCGATATCTTCATTAAAAAGTTCTTTATTTCTGTCTAATAATGATAATATATCCATTTTGATATGTTTAATTGATATTTTTAAAATACTTCACAAGAATTTATCCTCATTTCTTAAAAACATTTATTTTCTCAAGAATGGTAGTTTTTATAAATATATATTCTTTAAATTTGAGCACTTCGCCTGCAATAACAACAATTAAAATCCCCGTTATTATTTGTAATATTAGAGTAATTAGCGATGAAAAACTACTAAAATATCCTGCAAAAAAGACGATTATTCCCATCACCGAACCTATTATAAATGACGGGAAAATATCTTTTAATTGCTCTTTAATTGGATAATGTAATACTTTAGTTGATTCATGATTAAAAATCACATATCCAAACAAAGCAATAACAATCATACCCAAAATCAATGCTTTAATTCCGAAAAAAACACCGATAAAAATATTAGGTAATGCGACTACCTGTACTATCGTTTGAAGTTTTAAATATAAATCCGATCTTCCTACTACATTCAGGATATTTATATTCATAGTATTAAGTGGCAACATAATACCTACTACACACAACATTTGCAATAATGGTACACTTGACAGCCACTGTTCACCAACAAGGGTGAGTATCAGTGCTTTTGAGGTTGCAGCCATTCCAGCCATCAGGATAACGATAATAAAAAATGTTTTGGTAAGCATATCACGGAAAACACTTTTCATTCGAACCGGATCATCCTGTAAAGTAGCCAAAACAGGATAACCTACTGCAGTCACTATTCCTGAAACATTCTGACTGGGTAAATTTTTAAACATCTCAGCACGAGTAAAATAACCTAAATCCTGTGCTGAAAAGTATTTGGCAATAATTAAATAATTGATATTTTGAAAAAAAGTGCCTATCAATCCACTCATTAGCAGTTTTGAGCCAAAACCAAACAACTCATTGAAAGACTTCTTACTAAAAACTAAACTAGGTTTCCATCTGTTTGAAATCCAAAGTAAAATGGAACTTATGCTGCTGTTTATAAGCTGCTTTGCCACCAGGCTCCAAACGCCAAAACCGGAATAAGCTAAATAAATAGCTGCAATACCTGAAAGAGTTGATGCAGTAATAGATATTTTTGTCTGACGCTTAAAGTCAATCCTCTTCGTTAGTTTAGCTTGTTGTATAAGCGTTAGTGAACTGATTATTAAACCAAAACCAAGTACCTGAATAAGTGGTTTTAATTCTATATTTTTAAAAAACAGACTAATTGGTTCTGCTGTAAATAATAATATCAAAAAAAACAGAACTCCAATCGCAAAGTTGAAAAAGAATGCAGTAGAATAATCTTC
>CAZREL010000024.1:0-11396 GCA_964599385.1 uncultured Gammaproteobacteria bacterium | reverse complement strand
TTTGGCGGAACTGATCAAGGGCTTTGATCTTTTTAAACATCTTCATCTCGCCGCGCTCGGCCATCTCGCAATATTCTCTGTAGCGACGACTGAAAGCCTCACCGTATAAATCAACCAAATCTTTAACCTCATTTGGATCAAATAAATACCAATAATCATCGGCCTTAACGCGAGACATAAATTCATCGGAAATATAAACCGCGATATTGGCCGTTCTCGTGCGCCTGTAATCATCGCCGGCGTTTTGTTTTAAATCCATGTATTCCTGAAAATCATAGTGCCAGTTTTCCATATAGAAACATAGGGCGCCCATTTTCTTTCCGGCACGGGAAATGGCTCGGATAGCCGAATCGATAATATGTAAAAAAGGAACCGGTCCGGAAGAAAAAGTATTATTGGTTGAAATCGGCGAACCGCTGGCGCGCAGTTTTGTTACCGCCAAACCAATTCCGCCAGTTGCTTTTGAAAGTTTTAAAACATCCGAAACGGTCTTACCGATGTGATCAACACTATCTTCCATTTGCATCAAGAAACAATTGCTAAGACGCGGCTTAAGCGCTCCGGCATTAACATTGGTTGAACCGCCGGCCACATAATAAAGTTTGGACATTCTTTCATAGAACTCTAAAGCATATTTCTCTTTTTCATTTTCGTTCCAAGAGAGTCCCATCGCCACCCGCAACCAAAAGAACTGCGGCGCTTCAATAAGCTTTTGATTTTCATCACGCATTAAATAGCGGCGCGATAAAGTTGCGAGTCCGGCATAAGTGAAAAGCTCATCGCGAAGCGCTTCAATTTCAGAGGCCAACTTAGCAAAATCAAAAGGTAAAAGCTTTGGCGACAACCAAGCGGCATCTACGGCTCTTTTTAGATTTTTCTCCCAAACGCTACGGTAAGTCTTTAAAAAATCATCTTCCTTAAAACCAAAATGCAAGTAAGCAAGCGCGGCTTCATCGCCTAAAACTTCGCGATATAAAGTGTAGAGCAAAAGTTTAGCCGATAATTTATCGTAAATCGGATCATCTTTAATATGCTGAGCGCTGGCCTGAATCAAAGCCTTATCAAGCTCGTCTTCCGGCATGTTTTCGTAAAGAGTTAAAAGGCTCTCTTGAATTAAAGCCTCGATTTGTTCCTCACTTAAACCGGCTTCTTGAGCCGATAAGCTTAATTTTTTCTTTAAGATTTCAGCGGAAAAAGATTTTACTTCCCCGCTATAAGATTTATACTTGTCTATCATAATTTCCTTTAAATAATTATATATGTCAATTCCTTATTTTGGAATATGTTGTGGTCTAAGTAATGATTATTATACAATATATTGTGTAAGCCCGCAATAGAGAAAAATGCCAGAAAAAACGAGATTTTTGTCCTCCGTTGACCATTTTCTCGTTTAGTGATAATTTCAAAGCAAGTTCTTTAAAATATAAACATCAAAAATATACCACGATGGAAAATTTAAAAATTGCCACTAAATTTAGTCCGAAACAAGCGTTCTGGCAACGCTTCGCACTTCTCTTGATTTTTGCATCAGCCTGGTTCTTCTTTATTTTCTTTGAAAACCCGGAAGCAATCGAAGATGCAAAAAAAGCTCTACATTCCGGAGGTTATTGGTATTTTGCCGCCATGGCTCTCATGCTGGGCTTTGCCACCGGCCTCATGGTTATCGAACCTAAAAGTCGCAATCGCATGCAGGTCGAAATCACCTTCATCTTTCTTATTGCCGTCATGTCGGGAGTTGTTGAGAAAGTTATTGCCCATGGCAGTGGAATTTTCAGCACTTCCAGTACCTGCGTAGTCTATATCTTTTCCCGCTTGCTCTACGTTTATTACGAAGAAAGCGATGCGCAAAAAAGAATGAAAGGAAAATTAGGTCAAGATGAAAAAACTTTACCCAACGGACCGATAATGAGGGTAAAGCGCAACATAAAAGGCCTCGTCTAAAACGAGGCCTTCTTTTTTTATTTAAAAATCTTAATCAATAATTATTTATCATCCCTTTTCTCTTTATACCTCTTAATAACAAGCTCAAGATGATCTTTCACTTTATCAATCGCCTTATACATATCGGTTTCGGTTTTTTCAACGCGCAACAACTCTCCCGGCACCTCAATATTCACTTCAGCCCGGAAAATCTCCCCTTTATTCTGTCCGCCGACTGATTTTTCTATTTCGCAATCGCAATGAAGCACCTGAATATCGCCCAAATACTTATCAAGCATCTCGACCTTTTCCGTGAAGTAATCACGCAAGGCATCAGTCATTTCTAAGTTAGTCGCTTTGATTCTTGATGGTGTAATCATATATTTAAAATTAAAATAATTTAGCAATGTCTTTATAAGTAATAAAGACAATAAGAGCCATTAAGAGATAAAAACCGATTGTATTCGCCAGATTCTCAAATTCTTTACGCATCGGACGGCCCTTTAACTTCTCAATCAACAAGAAAAGGATGCGTCCGCCGTCAAGAGCCGGAAAAGGTAAAATATTGATGATGGCTAAATTTAATGACAAAAGAGCGGTAAATTGCAAAAGATAAACCAAACCGAGACGAGCCGCTTGGCCGGTAATATTGGCAATGCCGATCGGGCCGGCAAATTGATCGCCGACATTGACGCCGGAAAATATGTCACCGAATAAACCGACAAAAGCAACAACGATTTCTTTTAGAGTCCAGCCGACGGTTTTAGCGCCTTCAAGAAGAGCCGGAAAAAATGGATAACGAACGGTGCCGGCCGAAAATATAACGATACCGACCGTTGCCTTTCCGCCCTCTGTTGCCTGCGGTTCGGCTTTTATTTCCAAATCACTGCCATCTCTTTCCAAAGCCAAATTGATTTCCCGCCCCCCTCTAAGCGAAATTTTTTCTTGCAAATCCTTTTCGGTTCTCACCTTTTCACCGTCAACCGAAATTATCTTATCTCCAACAAGCAACCCGGCTCTTTCTGCCGGAGTATTTGGCAGAACTTCGGCCACTAAAACGGCTTCTTCGCTAACAATCGCGTGTTTGCCAAGCTCGCCGGTTGATTGAGGCAAGCCGATCATGTAACCGACCGAAAACAGCCCCCAAGCCAAAATCACATTCATTATTACCCCGGCGGCCAAAACAACGCTTCTCTTCCAAATTGCCTTGGAAGCAAAGCTGTCTTCATCATTGCGACCATCGCCATTTTCGCCCTTAATCTTCACAAATCCACCAACAGGCAACCAATTTAGAGAATAAATTGTAGCGTCTTTAGCCGGTTGTAATTTTTCAACTTCACTATCGCTAAGACTCTCGAAAGTTCTTGAACCGACAACCTTAACGCGGCGGCCGAAACGATTCTTATACCAACCGACGGCTCGCGGCGGAAAGCCGAAGCCAAACTCTTCAACTCTAATTCCAAAACGTCTGGCAGTCCAGAAATGTCCGAGTTCATGAGCAAAAACCAAAACCGAAAGAACTAAAATAAATATTATAACAGTTGTAAACATAGTTTAATTGCCGAAGCTTTAGATTTCCATGATATCCTTTTCCTTCTTGTCGCGCATATCTTTGAGCTCTTCATTCTTTTTGGCAGTATACTCATCAAGCTCTTTCATGGCGCGCATCTTGTCATCCTCGCTCATTTCTTTATCGTCAAAAGCCTTCTCGATAATCTTTTTAACATCATCACGAACACCTCTTAGAATAATACGCGTCTTCTCCATTTTTTCATTCAACTTTTTAACCAAGTCGCGTCTATTTTCTTCAGTTAAAGGAGGAACGGTCAATCTTATCTTATCCCCTTCATTAATAACCCCCAAACCGAGATTGGCTTCCATAATTCCCTTTTCAATCGCTTTAACAACCCCCTTATCCCAAGGAGTAATAACGATGCTCTTATTGTCACTGACAGAAATATTACCAACGGCATTAACGGGATTCATTACGCCATAAGCTTCAACGCTAACAACGTCCAAAACGCTCGGATTGGCTTGTCCGGTACGAAGCGAAGCAATTTCTTTCTTGAAAAAATCGAGTGCATTGGCAAATTCCGATTGGTTCTCTTGTAGGTACTGATTCATATTTTTATCTTAATTATTATCTTAATTTATAACTTTATTTCTTGACCGGACGAGAAGCGCCTAAATAAACGTTCTTGCCGTCTCTAAAATCTATCATAATATCGCTGGCTGTCCAAGAGGTCGGCAAGCGCTTGGTCGCCCAAGTCGCCCCGCCATCCGTGCTTTTGAAGAAAGTTGAGGCAGTGCCGTAATAGATGTTTTTGGATTCTTTAAAATCAACAGTCATAGCGGTAATATCGGTTTTTCCGTCCGGTTGCAGCAAATTCAAGCTCTCCCAAGAAGTTCCTTCGTCCGAAGATCGGGCAATCAGATTGGCGGTTGCCAAGAAAATTGTTCCATCAGAAGAGGCGGCAAGCTCAACAAATTTTTCACCAACTTCCATATCACGCAAAGCGACATTCAAATCACGGAAATCGTTAACGGCAAAATTACGATTAATATCTTCAGAGGTAGCGACATTTGTTTCGGTGTTAGAAACAAAGCTATAAACCTTATTCTTGGCAGTGGCGATGTAAATTAAACGGCTATCCTTCGGACTTAAGACGACACGGCCAATCGGCTCTTCCATGCGCCAAATTGAACGCCAAGAATCGCCCCTATCGATACTTTTAATAATTTCACCACGGGAAGTTCCGATATATAAATTGCGAGAATTATAGAAATCAATGGCGACGGAATTAACTGTTACGGTATTGTCATTATCAAAATAAACTTGAGCAAAAGAACGGGCACAGTCATCGGAGCGGTATAAACGATTTAAAGCGGCCACATAAATTGTGCATTTATCCTTTGGATCAACGGCAACGGCGCGAATATTGGTATCGGGAATGCCGGCTACCTTATTCCAACCCTTGGTAATATTATAAGTATAGAACAAGCCATGCTCCTTGGTCCCCATATAGACCGCCAAATTATCGGAGGGGTCATTGAAAAAACCGCTAACTTCGACACCGGCGATATTTTCAATTTTTCCGTTTACAGTCGGAATATTGCTAACCTGCCCCCAAGAAGAAGCTTGGTCGGTTGAGAGAAAAATGTTGCCGGCCGACTGTCCGTCTCCGGTACCGCTTGTCTTGGTTGATATCGAACAAGCCGATAACGACAAAGCGCCGATAATAAGCAGAGAAAAATAAAGATAATTGCCAATTTTCCGTTTCATAAATATTAAAAATTAATAATTTATTACAATTTGCTCCAAGGTTAAGCGTGGATTAACATTGGCCGCCAAATAATTTCTGGCCTGAAAAATTAATTTCAAATGAGCAAGCATCCGCAAGGCTAAATCATCACCTTGGCCGAACGATTCAACCAGATTTTCCAATCGTCCCATAATAGCCGAATGCTGAACCATATCTTTTTGCTCCAAAGAAATAAGCATCAAATCACGCGCCAAGGCCTCAGCCAAATCCAGGATTGAAGAAGCTGTTTCAACCGCTTCTTTACTCCAAGTTCTATCCTTAAAAAGTTCATCCAGAATATCCAAACGAGCCGAAGTGCTGTTAGCGGCAATCATATCAAGCCAAAACGAAGCCTTCTTTAAATACGCATCATATTTGTCGGGATTCTCCAGAAAACGAATCGCCAGCAGGGGTCGACCGAGGCAAAGCTTGGCCAAATCTTTAGCCAAAGAACGGTTGGCATCGTAATTATCAAGGAGATAATCATAGACAGTTTCGGATGATACCGGTTGAAAATGCAAAACTTGGCTTCTGGAAACAATGGTGCTTGGCAAAGAATTCAAATCACTGACCAAAAGAATAATAACGACCATGTCCTCAGGCTCTTCCAGGGTTTTAAGCAAAGCACTTTTAGCTTCCTCGCTCAAATAGTCGGCTTCTTTGATTATCCCAACCTTATAAGAACCGGAAAAAGAGCTCATGTTCATCATTTTGATAAAAGCCCGGACTTCATCGATAGAAATACTCTTCTTTTCTTCTTCACGCTGCAAAACATGAAGATCGCTATTAAACCCCCCTTCATTATCGCCTTGCATATTTTTAGCAAAAGCAAAGGCGATGGTCGATTTGCCCAAATCTTCCGGACCGGAAAAAATATAAGTTGAAGCGGTTTTTCCGCTTGAGATGGCCGCCTCTAAAAATGAGATTACTTTTTCATTGCCGATTTTAGGCCACTTTAAAGACATAAAAGATTCTTAAACCAAAAAATTAATTGCCCTGATTTATTTTATCAATATCAAGATTGGTGATTCCCAAACCGCGGCCTCTAATAACATTAAAAGCATCGCTGGGACGGCCTAAATAATATAATTTCAAATTAACCGGATCAAAATAATAAGCTTTGCCGCTGTCTTCAACTTTCAAAAGAATGCGCCCGGCTAAAGCGCTATAGGCATTAGGATTCGCGTTTAAAGCGGCAAAATTAGTATTACTGATACCAAGACCAAAACGACGCATCAAATCAAAGGCGTCTTGCGGTCGACCCAAAAAGTATCTCTTACCGTCAATCGGGTTAACATACCAAGCCTCGCCTTTAGCCTCCACCTGCAACAGAATTCTGCCTCGCAAACCCTTGGCGGCCGAAGAAGCGGTAGAAGAAGACGAGGAATTGCTTTTAGCAGTAGAGGATGTTCCGTTACCGCTTAAAGAAAAATCTTGGATATCGGCGGCTGAGAAAGTTTTTCCCCGAACCAAATATTTTTCATTAACCATTACTTTGATGTTCTGTATCCGCCCTTTAACGGCTTCAAAAGCCTGGCCATATTCTTTGCCGTTAGAAGCATAATAAACGACTAAATATTTACCGGCTGCCAAACTGGCCGAACCTTTCAGATTCGATTCCAAGCGCAAGCCGGCAATCTTATCGCCTCTTGTATAAGAACCCTCGCCTTTTAAAGCATAAATCTCCAAATCGGGATTATCGGGAAAATCTTCACCCTGGGCATCAACCAAAGAAAAGCGGCTTAAATTCAAACGGAAAGTTTTGTCTTCGCCCATTGAAGAAGAAATGCCATTATTCCAGAAAAAATCTTCACGCTTAAAATCATCCAAAACGGAAATGGCGTAAGTTCCGGCCGAATATTCAAAATTAAACCAACCGCCGGCATCGCTGCGCACTCTATTTAACTCTTTGCCGACTTTGCCGTAAGAGGATTGCTCATATAACTTAACCTCCCTGTCAGCCAAGACTTCTCCGGCGGCATTTTTTAGAATTCCATTCAAACCGGTAAAGCGATATTCAAAAATCTTATCGCTTGATGCGTAAGGATTAACACTATAGACAATCACTCTTTTATCGCTCTTATCTCGAAAACTTAAAGCATAAAACCCGGTCCCTTTACCGCCATAGGCATTATAAGGAGAAACAAAGATTTTCGCTTCCCCGGCGGAATTTGTCTTTAAATTGGCAACGAGATCGCCTTCATTAAAGTACGGCTTATTATCGGCATCAAAGCGTTGAACATATAAAGAAAAATCAAAATTCTTTTTAAGTTCGGAATCGGCGCCGCGCAGAAGAATGCTTAAGGACGGAATTTGCTTGCTAATCGTCTTATCCGAGCCACAGGAAAATCTTAAAGCATCATAAAAACGAAACTCGCCATAATCAATGTTCTTATCCCAAATTTTTAAGCCATAAGATTTGGCGGTATTGGGTTTAAAAGAAATCTGCCCTTGGCCATAAGCATCTGTCCAGCCATCGCCGACACGATTGCCAAAAACCGATAAGGAATTATTGGTATCTTGTTCGTAGAGCTCAAAACGCAAAGAAGCGGCCGGCCGACCGGAAAAATCACGCAAAGACAGGTAGAGGTTGGAATTTTGATCACAGAATGCAGCTGCTTGCAATGGCCTTGAAAACCCAAAAAGCGCCAAGAGAAAAATCGGGATAAAAAACCAGGCAAAAAAGTTCGGAAAAACTGATATTTTTTGTGTTTTAAGCATAATTTTCTTTTTTTAATATTATAGCATAAAGAGGATAAAAAACAACCGCAAATAATTGATTTTTATTGCTTCTAATGTTATATTTCAAGCATATGAACAGTAAAATCAAAAAATTAGCCTTGTTGCTGGGAGACCTGTTTTTTTTGCATCTATCCCTCTTCCTCACCATAGGGCTGCGCTACAGCAATGACAGATTTCCCGCAGAATGGTCAAACCATCTGCCCAAGTTTATTTTTGTCTTTTTGATTTGGATCTTAAGCCTGTATATCAGCGGTTTTTATAATCTAAACCTCAAGGCCTCCTCCCGCCGTTTCTTCCGCCGTTTGGGTAACGCCGGCTTCATAGCGTTTTTCATTTCCATTATTTATTTTTATATTGCCACCGAACAGAACATCACGCCAAAAACCAACCTCTTAATATTTTTCGGCGCTTTTGCCCTGCTTTTCGTTCTTTGGCGCCGCTTGAGCGCTTTGGTTTTTAACTCTTTATCAAAAGAAAAAATCGCCATTATCGGTGCCGGCGAAAAAGAGGCTAATTTACGCGCTGAAATCCAAAAAAATCATGGTGCCGGCTATGAAGTTGCTTTCTCAATCAGCCATCCCGAAGAAATGTCGGGCTTATTGGATAAAATAAAAAATGAAGGGGTTAAAACTTTGGTTATCTGCGACGACTTTGGTAAAAACGAAAAAATTTCCGAAGCGCTTTTCGCTTGTTTAAATTTAAACATAAACTTCTATAGCTATCCGGATTTCTACGAAGCTTTAAGCGGCAAGGTTCCGGTTGAAGCAATTGATGCCGATTGGTTTTTGGAAAATATAAAAGAAGGCAATAAAAATTACTTCAACGCCGCCAAAAACATTTTTGATTTTAGCACCGCTCTTTTAATCTTAATTATTTCCCTGCCTTTCTGGCCGCTTATCATGTTAATTATCAAGCTGGAAAGCAAGGGCCCGGCTTTTTTCAAACAGGCTCGCCTTGGTAAGCACGAAAAAGAATTTATGATGATTAAATTCCGCACGATGCGCGAAGAAGGAAACAACAAGACAATGACAACCGAAGGCGACAAGCGCATCACTTTTTTCGGCAATATCCTGCGCAAAACACGATTAGACGAAATACCACAAGTTTTAAATGTCTTAAAGGGCGATATGAGCTTCATCGGACCGCGCCCGGAAAGGCCGGAATTCGTTGTTGACTTGGAAAAACAAATTCCTTTTTACAAAACCAGGCTTTTGGTTAAACCGGGACTTTCCGGCTGGGATCAAGTTTCCGGCGAATACCATAGCCCGTCGCCGGAAGACACCCTTAAAAAACTGCAAAACGATCTCTTCTATATCAAGAATCGTTCCCTTTATTTGGAAATGATAATCATTCTCAAAACCATCGCCGCCATTGTGGGCCGCGAAGGGAGATAAACCATTATGAAATATTTTTCTAAACTATTAAGAACTTTTATTTCTTTTAATACGAGAGTAAAAATATTTTGGTTTTATAAAAAAATTCGCCTACTCTTCAGCTCTCTTTCAAGTAATTTAAGAAATGAAGATGAAATGAAAATAGCGGAACAATTCACTTCTTTTATAAACAAGCTTAGCGAAGATGAATATTTAAAAATTATTGAAAATTTACAAAACGGATTTGAAAAAGAAAGCTTAGATGAGATTAATAAATTTATAGAAAGAAAAAATTATATATTAAAACATAACTTCCTGGAACTAAATAAACTTTTTTCAAATACAGAAATAAAAGAACAAAAAGAATGTTCCAAAATTTTAGATGTGGCTCGAAAAAAATTCAAAAAATTCAATATAGAAGATTACAAACTTGAAGTATTTTATGGCTTAAGTGGCCTACGATGGCTGCCGCAAAACATACAAGACAAAATAAAGGGCGGCATATTTCTTGATATCGGAGCTTTTGTCGGAGATTCTTCAATTGCCCTGACCGACGCCTTTAAACCGAAAAAAGTTTATGCTTTTGAACCGGAAAAAAATAATTTTCAAACTTTATCAAATAACGCCAAAATAGAAACAAAAATAATTCCGATTAAACTAGCAATTTCTAGCAAAAAAGGCGAAGTCTTTATCTCTCAGTCAAGAAGTGAATCGCAAATATCCGGTATTGATAAAGGCGGAGAAAAAGTTATTGCTGAAACAATTGATAATTTTGTTAAAGAAAATGGAATCAATAAAGTCTCGCTTATAAAAATGGATATAGAGGGCGAAGAAATGAAGGCCCTGGAAGGCGCAAAAGAAACAATTGCTAAACATAAACCGGTCTTAGCAATTTCCGTTTACCACAAAGCTGAAGATTTCTTTTTTATCAAACCTTGGATTGAAGAAAATTTTTCCGACTATAAATTTATTTTCAAAAAGACTCACCCATTTAATTTGGGGCAGGAATCAGTTCTTCTTGCCTACCCTAAAGTAATATGATTTTAGAAACGGAAACAATACCAATCGTACTTTCTGCCGACCATAAATACTTAATGCCTCTTGGTGTAACTATTAAATCAATAATAGACAACAAAGATAAAGAGACTAGATTAAAAATTATAATTTTAGATGGCGGCTTAGATGATGCGGACAAAAAGACTATTAGCAGTTTAGCCAAAAAAAATGCGGAAATAGAATATCAAGTTATAAATAAAAATAACTTCTCTGATTTTCCGGAAAAAAGATATTTTTCTTTAGCGGCAACATACCGCTTGATCGCACCAGAAATATTTGATTACGAAAAGATTTTATATCTTGATTGCGACACAATAGTTCTAAAAGATTTAAATCGTTTATATAAAACAGATATCAGTAATCATGTCCTTGCGGCAATAAGAGAAAAATCAGAAACTTATGTAAAAAAATTTTTTTTCAGAGAAATAAGTCGTTACTTTAATTCTGGCGTTTTGCTTATCAATACGGAAAAATGGCGACAAGAAAAAATCTGGGAGAAGTCTATTAACTTTATAAAAGAAAATAAAGACATAGTTAAGTATCCTGATCAAGATACCTTAAATCACTTATTAGAAAATAACTGGCTCGAACTTAATGAAGTTTTTAATTTTCAAATAGATAAGCACGAAGTTTTACACAAAGAACTTGATATAAATATTCTTCATTTTGTCGGAGCAAGAAAACCTTGGCATTATTTATACCAAAATCCTTACAAAAAATATTTTCTAAAACATTTAAACAGCAGCCCATGGACTGGCTATGTTTATCCAGATAAAAATATAAAGACAATAATTAAAAAAAAGATTATTGAACCGCTTTTTTTAATTACCAAAAATACCATTAAAAAAACTGCTCCAAAAAAAGCAATCGAGATGATGAGAAATATTTTTTGGCATTTTAATAATAAAAAAGATAGTAAAAGAAATTGGTAAAATATGACTTTTTCAATTATCATCATCAACTACAAAACCCCAGATTTAACGGCCGACTGCTTGCGCAGTAT